>NZ_CP129019.1:4700000-4786507 GCF_020524355.2 Mesobacillus subterraneus | reverse complement strand
AAAAATGAACGAGAACTTCAAGTTCCCGTTCATTTTTTTACTTATCCTTTATTTCCAGCAGCTTTAATTTCAACTCATTTTCCATAGCTGAAAGGTCCTGCTCTGCCTGGCGCCTCTTCGTCCTGCCTTCCTCCTGGATCCTCAATGTTTCTTCCAGAGTAGTGATCAGGCTTTCCTGCGTCTTCTTCAATGTTTCGATATCCACAATACCGCGTTCATTCTCTTTCGCTGTTTCGATTGTGTTGGTTTTAAGCATTTCTGCATTCTTCAACAGTAATTCATTCGTTGTCTTTGAAACCTGTTTTTGCGCTTCAACAGCATGTCGTTGCCTGATCAATGTCAACGCAATCGCAACCTGGTTTTTCCAAAGCGGAATGGCCGTAACAATCGATGATTGGATTTTTTCCACGAGCGCCTGGTTTGTGTTCTGAATCAAGCGGATTTGCGGCGCACTCTGGATGGTGATTTCCCGGCTAAGCTTCAGGTCATATAAACGTTTATCCAGACGGTCGGCGAACTGGATCATATCGTTAACTTCCTGGAACTTCATCTGGTCCTGGGAAGCTTCTGCTTCTTTCTTTAACTGCGGAATTGTCTTTTCATGAAGCTCCTCTAGCTTCAGCTCCCCAGCAGCGATGTAGATGTTCAGGGCGTTGAAATATTCTTTATTTGTTTCATATAACTTTTCAAGCATGCCTATGTCAGAAAGCAGTACATTTTTGCTTCGGTCCAATTTCACGCTGATCCGGTCAATTTGGGTCCCTGTCTTCTGATACTTCGAGAGAATTTCCTGGACAGATCCCGAAAGCTTACCAAACATCCGCGCAAAGAATGATGGTTTATCGGCGCTTAGCTCCTCTGGGTTCATATTGTGAAGGTGCTTCATCAAATCATTGATGATCTCCCCAACTTCACCGACATCCTTTTTTTGGACATGCTCAAGCATCGCATGGGAAAAAGTCAGTAACTTTCCTTGTGCCTGAGTACCGTATTGGATCATCGCCTGGTGGTTTTTCGGGTCAATCTGCTCAGCTAATTGGTAGGCTCTCTGTCGATTTTCTTCCGGTATGACATCAATCAGCTTCACCGGTTTACTCCCCTGTTGCTGCGGGCTTGGCTGCAGCTGCATTTCCGGTGTATCACCAAATGGGTTTGTTAATATATCATCCATAATATTGCCGGTATTTTTTAATAAATTCGAATTGTTTTCAGTCATTATTTTAACCTCCTGGTTTCATCAGGAATATCATTTAGCTTCTTGATGGAATGCTTAGCTACGTCAATTTCAAAATTCAGATGGTCAATATCATCAGCCAGCATATAACTTAAATCTTTCTCAACGATTTTGGTAAGTTCCTTTAATGTATCCTGTGTATCATATAAAGATCGCTCCAGCTCACGGTTTTTTCCGGGCTGCGAAGAAAGGAACGCGTACCTCTCGCTTAGTTCCATAATTGAGTCAAGATGTGAAAAGTAAAACTGTTCAGCCTGGAAAAACCTCCTCGGTTCCCGATTGCTTAGCTTCTGGATGTTTTTCACTAGACGCAAAAGCTCCATTCTTTGCCTCAGAGAACGGATATGGCGGATCGAAAAGAGTGATTTCTGGATTTTGTTGATCTTTCCATTCGCTTCTTTAAGATTTCTCTGTATATATTTGTATTCCTTCTTAGTGAGCCTGTTTTTTTCAAGAACTCTTCGTTCAAGATAATAACCTAATCCAAGAAACATGAAGCCACCGCCAATAAACCCATAAAGTGACGACATCCAGAACGACTGGTCAAAACCAGCAAAGGCCAGCAGCCAGATAAACGCGGAAAATGGAATTGCCGCTCCGGTTTGCATGAATCGTAAAAGGAATTTATTCATTAATATCGACTCCTGTTTTTAAATCTTCCTATTTTATACGAATAGGAGACACAGAATGTTTCAATCACTGTTAAAAAATGTTTTCTCCCTCATACATTACTGCAAAACCAGCTATTTTACCACAGACCCTGTCTGTAATGTCTTCTAGGTCCTCGGACGGAGAAGGAAGCAGAGAAAACATCTTAACGAGCATGATAAAACTCGGTTCTAGCCAAGGGTCTTTATGCTAGGTATTAGATAATTTCACACTCACACCTTTTAATTGCACGCTTCTAAACAATATTTGCACGGTCATGTGGAAAAATTGCACCATATATAAACATAATTGCATCATCGTCCAAATTTCGGTTCAAATTCATTGTCTTTTTATGATGATTTTCGACCTTGTTTTAACAATAATTTCCCCTTTCGACAAAAGTGGAGGGTAAGCGTGTAATTCCTTCTGGTAATTTGTAGAAACTTTTGTTGTTTGTTTTTCTGAAAAGGGCGGTATATAAGGATTACAAGTATTAACAGTAAAAAAATACAGTTAAAGAAGGAATGGTTGAAATGAAAGTAAAAGCAGGAAGCTGGAGCATGTTGAGCCCGGAGGAAAAATTTTTATTGTTAACTGTCATCAGCAATCAATCAATAAAGCAAAAGATTAATGGATAACGAAAATGGAGTGAATTTATCAGTAATGAACTTAAATAGTGTAAAAGAAAGACTGCTATAATGTACCTATCTATATTTCAAATAATAGCAGTCTTTCAATTTTGTTTAAGATAAATAGAATAGCCTCCTTGGTTCACTTCCCTCACCAGTTCCCCCTTAATTACCTTCTGTCTCATTTCCCTATATTTTCAGGACTTTTATATTCTTAGTTCGTCATATTACTTGGAAATATTGTCGCAAATTGTAATATAAATGTAATTATCCCGTTATTTGTTTGTAACCCCTTTCGCTATATACTAGGTTTAACTTTTAACAAACGGGGGTAAATTACTTGCTTAAGAGAATCTTGACTTCTATGTTGCTCTTCACTTTACTAGCTACTGTCGTTCCGTCTATCGATAAAGCCTCTGCCTCTGGAACTACCTATTATGTTAAAATTAATTCTGGAACGTTAAATATGCGCAACAATCCTTCCACTTCCGGAAAAGTTGTTAGCACTCTTTCAAAAAATGAAGTAGTAACCGTTTCTTCCCAATTAAATGGCTGGGCGAAAGTTTCAGCAAAAGGAAAAGCAGGTTATGTAAGCTCAAAATACCTTGCACCAAAAACAGCTGCCAAAGCACCAGTTTCCAAGCCAGCTAACTATAAAGCTACAGCGATCTCTGCTGCCAAAAGTAATCTGGGAGTTAAGTATAAATGGGGCGGTAATAATCCCAATGGGTTTGACTGTTCAGGATTGGTGACTTATTCATTTGCAAAAGCTGGTGTTACATTGCCCCGAACTGCTGGAGAAATGTATAACGTAGGCACCAAAGTTACTTCATACCAGCCTGGTGACCTATTATTCTATGCAACCAGCGGCGGAAAGAAAGTTACTCACGTAGCAATTTACATTGGCAATGGACAGATGATTCACTCTGCAACTTCAAACGGTGTTTCAATCGCCAATCTTAACAATTCATATTGGAAGCCAAGGTTCATTGGTGCTAAAAGACTATAAGCAAAAACGTGGCTGACGCAGCCACGTTTTTTTATTGAATATACCGTTCAATCCACCCGCCAAAATGCATGGCAATCAGTGCGATTTCATCCTGGGAAACCTCTTTGCCGATTGCATTTTCCAGGTGATGTATCACCTTTTTAGTTTCATTGAACAACTCTGGATAGTTGCTGATGATGCCTTCAGCTAGGAGGTTATCAACCTCAAGTCCGTAAACAATGCGGTAATAGGCAGATTTCAAATGAAAATACAAACTGCGTTCGAGCACATCACGATCCCTGAAGGAGAGATGGAAATCATCTTCAAAGTCATTGACCATCTTTTCAATTAGCTTTTTTAATCTCGCAAGCTCCGCCTCACCAGGGCTGCCTGGGCAATATTCCTCATTTTTCACCTCCATCAAGCAAACCGAAAGATAGCAAAGTTCATCATCCGGGATAACCAGCTCGAATTCGTCTTCCATTCTTTCACCGATAAAACGGGCAGCCTCGTACTCGTCAGAAGGCTTAAGGATGATTTTTTCCATAGAATCCATTTTCATCATCTTTCCCTGACGGTAGCGCTTTAATAAGAAAAGCAGATGAATGCTGAGGATTTCAATAATGTCATCCGGATACTGGATATTAAGAAATTTTTCTGATTGCAGAATAATCCTGTAAATAATTGCAGCATCAGGCGAAGCAAAGATCTGGTCGGGACAGCTCTTTTTTTCAAATTCACTAGGGGTCTCATTCACCAGCCAGTGACTTTCTTTATCTGGATGAATACGTCCCAGAAAATGGACAAGGCTTCGCCGTTTATCCTGTTCTATCCCTGCAATATGATACCCTTCACCCTTGTCCAACTGAAGGTCCAGATTGTGCCTAGCCAGCTTTATCTTTAATTCTTCAATATCACGTGAAATCGTGCTTCGACTGACATTTAGCTTGGTCATCAACTCCCCCTGAAAAACAGGGTGCTCTCTGGTCAGCAGAAGTACTCCGATCCATGCTCTTCTCTCCTGTGGCGAACGGTGATATTCACGATCCAGTGCCAGTCGCCCGATTTTTTCCTTGATAAGATGTTTTTCGGCAGAATTCAAGTAAAAACCTTCGCTCAACTTATGATGGACAGGCTGCAGATTGGATTCCGCCAGCCATGCTGAGATATCCTTGATGTCGCGATAAATTGTACATCTCGAGATATTGTAATTCTCCACTAAAACATGAATATTTACCGGGGTAGACAAATGGAATAAACTGTTGAGGATTTTCACTTTCCGGTTATTTAGCGCCATGGAAAAGTTCACCCTTTTCGACAAGAAACTTTTTCTTGCTTCCATTATAAAATCTTAGAACACTTTTTCATACCCCGCGGGTATTTAATTTTGCCAAAAAACAAGCTATCGTCCATTATTTGAACGGTAGCTTATCTGATCATACCCTTACTATTTCTTCATTTCATTCGCAATCAATATTCTGTCCAATTGTTCTATTTACCAGCGTAGCCCCCTGGATGCTTTTGAAACCAATTCCAAGCGCTGTTAATCATTGTATTAAGTGCTGTGTATTTGGGTTTCCAGCCGAGTTCGTCTGCCGCTTTTCCCGAAGAAGCAACAAGGCTTGCCGGGTCTCCCTCACGTCTTGGGGCAACTTCAGCAGGAATCTTCTTGCCTGTAATTTCACGTGAAATCTCTATCACTTCTTTTACAGAGAAGCCGTTGCCATTCCCGAGATTATAAACAGAACTTGTTCCGCCCTCGCGCAGTCTTTTAATGGCGAGAATATGAGCATCAGCAAGGTCCGTCACATGAATATAATCACGAATGCAGGAGCCATCCGCTGTATCATAGTCATCCCCGAAAATCATGATTTTTTCACGTTTGCCAAGCGCGACCTGCAATACGATTGGAATCAGGTGTGTCTCAGGCACGTGGTCTTCGCCAAGCTTGCCATCTAGATCGGCACCGGCAACATTAAAATACCTGAGGACAACATGCTTAATACCATAAGCCCATTCAGACCATTGGAGCATTTTTTCGATTACCAGCTTCGTTTCCCCATAAGGATTGGTAGGGTTGGTCTGCAATGTTTCAGGTATTGGCATTAGGTCTGGTTCCCCATAAACCGCTGCAGTCGAAGAGAAAACCATCTTCTTTACTTTGTGTTTTGACATCGCTTTTAAAAGTGAAATTGCGCCGCCGACATTATTGTCAAAATACTTAAGCGGATCTTCCATACTTTCGCCAACAAGAGAATCAGCCGCAAAATGTACTACTGTATCAATCTTTTCGGCGAAAACTCGATCAAGGAATACAGAATCCCTTAAATCCCCTTCGAAAAACTTCGCTTCATTAAATAAAGCCTCCTTATGCCCATTTTGGAGATTATCTATGACCACTACTTTCTCCCCGAGTTTTATTAGCTCCAATACAGTGTGACTCCCAATATAACCAGCACCACCAGTAACTAAAACTGCCATGAATAATCCCTCCCAGTAGAAATATTTATTAATTTTTATTAAAAGTCATACGACTTTTTTAATAAAAGGAGAATGATTTGTCATACAGCTGTGGAATATAGAAATTTCATGCGGACCATATTCTGGATCTAACGAGCATTAGTTATTATTCAAATCAAATTCCCGGATTCATACCTATCTTCATCCAGATTCATAAACAAAAAGAGCCCAAGAAACATTACCCATTAGACAGTAATGCACTTGGTCTCTTTAGCTAACTCTATTTAAAAAGTTTACATTATTTAAACGCCATCGTAGCGTTGACGGCTTTTTTCCAGCCTCTGTATAACTGCTCGCGGCTATCCTCAGACATCTTCGGTTCAAATGCACGGTCAATCGCCCACTGGGAAGCAATTTCCTTCTGATCAGCCCAATAGCCAACCGCGAGTCCTGCCAAATATGCTGCACCAAGTGCGGTTGTCTCGTTGACTACAGGTCTTTCGACAGGAACGTTGAGGATATCGCTTTGGAAGTTCATCAGGAAGTTGTTTTTCACGGCACCGCCATCGACACGCAGTGTTTTTAGCTCAATACCTGAGTCTGCCTCCATCGCGGTCAGCACATCCCTTGTCTGATAGGCAAGGGACTCCAGGGTCGCGCGAACGAAGTGTTCCTTGCTAGTTCCGCGGGTCAGGCCAAATACTGCCCCTCTGACGTCACTGTCCCAATAAGGAGTTCCCAGTCCAACGAAGGCTGGAACCACATAAACTCCGTCAGTGGACTCCACCTTTTCAGCATACGTCTCACTATCGCTCGCATGCTTTAGCATCCTCAATCCATCCCGGAGCCACTGTAGCGCTGATCCGGCCACGAAAATACTGCCTTCGAGCGCGTATTCTACCTTTCCGTTCAGGCCCCAGGAAATTGTTGTCAATAAACCGTGTTCAGACTGTACCGCTTTTTCACCTGTATTCATCAGCATGAAGCAGCCAGTGCCATACGTATTTTTTCCCATACCTTCCTCGAAGCACGCCTGCCCGAACAGTGCAGCCTGCTGGTCACCTGCAGCCCCGGCGATTGGGATTTCCTGCCCAAAGAAGTGATGCGGTGCCGTTTTGGCATAGACTTCAGACGATTGGCGAACCTCCGGCAGCATAGATGCTGGAACACCGAGGATTTGTAGGAGCTCTTCGTCCCATTTGAGGTCATGGATATTAAACATCAGCGTACGCGAGGCATTGCTGTAATCCGTTACGTGAGCCTGCCCACCAGATAACTTCCAGATCAGCCATGTATCGATCGTTCCGAACATCAGCTTTCCTGCTTCCGCTTTCTCCCTTGCTCCGTCGACATGATCCAGGATCCATTTCACTTTCGTTCCTGAAAAATAAGCATCGATCAACAGACCTGTTTTTTTCCTGAAAAGGTCATTGTGTCCTGCCGCTTTTAACTCATCACAAATCTGGCTCGTCTGTCTCGATTGCCAGACAATCGCATTGTAGACAGGCACTCCTGTTTCCTTATCCCAGACGACCGTCGTTTCCCGCTGATTCGTGATCCCTATTCCGGCTATCTCCTCAGGCTTAATATTTGATTCCGTAAGAACACTAGCAATCACCGCCAAAATCGAACCCCAGATTTCATTCGCATTATGTTCCACCCAGCCTGGCTTAGGGAACAATTGAGTAAATTCTTTTTGTGCCACATGGACAATCTTACCCTTTTTATTGAAAAGAATCGCCCGTGAGCTTGTCGTGCCCTGATCCAGTGATAAAATGTATTTCTCCATCCCATAATCCCCCCTGTAATTAAAAAGAGGAGAACCCCTACAGAAACTGCCCTAGTAATAGGATTTGTCTGTGTGATTCTCCCCGACTCCATCACGAATATTAACTTATTTGCAGTATACCGTACATAGAAATCGCTTTCAATGGTTTTTGTGTTGGACTACATTTTTCATCTACTCTCTCATGCAACATAAAGGTCAAATAAAAAATTATATGGGCGAGATACTGCTGCATAAGGGTACGATTTGACCTTTTTCGTTACCTTATGAGTGGCGATGCTGCTGCATAAGGGTACGATTTGACCTTTTTCGTTACCTTATGAGAGACGATGCTGCTGCATAAGGGTACGATTTGACCTTTTTCGTTACCTTATGAGTGGCGATGCTGCTGCATAAGGGTACGATTTGACCTTTTTCGTTACCTTATGAATGGCGATACTGCTGCATAAGGGTACGATTTGACCTTTTTCGTTACCTTATGAATGGCGATGCTGCTGCATAAGGGTACGATTTGACCTTTTTCGTTACCTTATGAGAGGCGATGCTGCTCCATAAGGGTACGATTTGACCTTTTTCGTTACCTTATGAATGGCGATGCTGCTGCATAAGGGTACGATTTGACCTTTTTCGTTACCTTATGAGAGGCGATGCTGCTCCATAAGGGTACGATTTGACCTTTTTCGTTACTCCTAATTAAGTGTATACCGCTTAACCCCCTCTCCCTCTATCATCTCAATCCCTTTCTTTGATTCTACAAAAAACGTTAGAGAACCTTTTGAGTTCTTTGTCATCTTTTCTCTTAGTTCTTCAGCCTTTTTCCTTCTTTGGTTAAAGGCGGATTCTTTCATTTGTATGATGACCTTATGACCATAGCTCAATTCAACTTCTGTTCTGCGTATTCCCAGAGCTTTTGTCCCTTTTACATGCATCAAAGAGAACCATATGCAAAAATCATCATTGTATGACTTGGTCGGGAATAACCAGATTCCCAGATTGCAGTTAACCTTAATTGGGCACATACTGACATCGCCCAGCAGTCTTCTCGCACTTTTGCGGCCTGTTTTAAAATTAGAACCAACACCTATCATCGTTTCATCGATAATTTTTAATGGTCTCATATCAACCAGGAATGTTTCTTCCCCATGGATCACCCTAGCATATAGCTTTCCATTCACATGATATTCTCCAGTCAATAGCACTGATTCTTCATTGAGTATGTATTCCGATAACACGTCCATCGTATCCTCTCCTTTTAAAATCTATTGATTATTTGATAAGAAAAGGTATACTAACATAGTTGGTATACCCAACACTTGTCCTCGGGAGTCCACCAAGACTTTTTCCCGAGGGCATCTTTATTTTTATTGGATTTCTTCATCTCACCCCTTTAACCCCTACTGGTATTATTATATAAATTCTTCCTTTTATATGTAAATCAGCTTTAAATGTTCCTCTAAAATAATGAATCTTATGGAATATTGTCAAAAAAATGTTTTTTCTGTATAATATATGCTATTTTTCATAAATCCCTTTGAATTTTGCAATTATCCTTTAGATTACCTCCATTAACCGTTCTTTTCATATACATGAATAGTGCTAACCTTCCCTGCCAACCCCAAAAAATATTTTTCTTAGGTTGACAAACAATATTCACAATTTAATGGAAAACTCATTTTTATACTCTTTATTCATGAAGTTGTCTAATAACTCTTAAAAATTGATTTTTGGATGCAAAATAGGCTCTTTATTGAGCTTTTTTGTATCCAAAATTGATTTTTTGCGATTGGCTCAACTCCCACTTTCCAAAGTATCTTAAAGCTACCCGGGAATATAAGTCAGTCGCGCGCGATCCAGGAAGGATTGCAAATGGATAATTTTGACCAATTAGCTAAACAGTATGAACCAATGATTCATAAAATCATTCGTACCTTGCACATCTATAAAAACCAAAAAGAGTATTTCCATATAGGATTGGTAGCACTCTGGGAAGCAGCTGAAGCTTTTGATCCGGTTAAAGGCGCGTTCTCAAATTACGCATATAGCTTTATTAAGGGACAGATCCTTAATGAAATGAACCGGAGCAATAAATATGAAGAAAGAAGTGTCTTTCCGAAGGAAGAATATTGGGAAACAATCGTGGACCAAAACTCAGGCAGTCCGTTTGAGGTAGAATTTCTTCTTAGTTATTGCGGAACGCTGACTGAGAAGGAAACTAAATGGGTTATCTATACGTGTGTTGATTTTTTGTCTATAAAAGAAATTGCTGAAAGAGAACAAGTCTCCTTTTCAGCTGTGAAACAGTGGCGAAGTGGCGCTAAAAGAAAGTTAAAGGAGCAATTGTTAGAGATTGTTGATTAATCTAGCTTGTGAAGGGCAGGAAACTCAAATTGGAACATTAGTAAGCTATTATCCTGCAAAAAGATTAAGGCCGTTTTCATTTTATTGGCGAAGTTCACAACTTTATTAGCGATTTTCAGATTTTATTGGCGAACTGGAAATTCCAGTCGGTTTTTTCCAGTTAAATCAATTAATCAAAGCCGAAGCTTCTAATTCCTCACACTAAGTTGTGGAGTTGGACCAGTACTTTCTTTTACAATAAAAGCCTGAAACCATTGATATTCTTTGGTCTCAGGCTTTTTATATAATCCAAATTTTATTCCGTTTCACCTTACAAAGCATCCTTCCAATTATCAGAAGTCAATTCCATGAATCTTTCCTTATTCTTGTTTTTGAGCGCCAAGTCAATTTCTTCTTCTCTTCTTTTCTCTAGAAATTCATTCTGCACCTTTTGAATGATTCTGTTTGCCCCATCCGTATACCTTGTTTTTTCACGGATCAGTATCATCTCCGTATTGTCTGCATCATGAATGGTATCCATGTACATATTCAAGTTCGCTTCTTGTTTATAATAATTAGAGTTCTTGTCGTTTTTCATCAACCATCCCTGCCTTTATTTGGGGTTTAGTGTTAAATACTATTTACCCGATTTTTCAGGATAATAACTTGTTGAAGGGATTTTTCATTAAGTTTCTTATATGAAAGACACAGAAGCTATTGAACAGGTATTTACATGACCCCTATTAAGAACCAACTATTGGATGTATCTTACTAATCATTCTTGTTGGAAAAGTCGTCATTCAAACGATTAATCTTGCTCAATATTCTTGCGATGAGCTATCGGAGTTTAATAGTAATCCACTCAAAATGAATAAGAGGAGTACAGACATGAATTTGTCAATAGATTCACCTGAAAAAAAGTAATATTTTTACAAAAATATCCACTATCTGTTTTTTCTGAAAGGTTATATAATACTTTTGTAGTATATATGAATTGTAGGAGGAAGAGTTACTTGAAGCGTGTTTTATCTATTATCTTGGCTTTCACATTGACGTTGGGACTGCTTCCATTTGCTGCACTTGCCGCGGTCGATCCTAAGGATCAAGAGTTCCAAAATTACCTGCAGGAAATTGGTATGTCTGAGGAGGATTTCGTTGCCTATTTAACACACTGGCATGATTATTCTTTAGAAGAATTTGAAGATTTAGAAGATTTAATTGAATATCTGGGACCTGTCTTGGATGAGGAAAACCTCCAAGAGTTGCTTGCCGAATATGGAATGACAGAAGAAGAATTCAACCAGTTCCTTGAAGAAACCGACACCACATTGGATGAATTCGTTTTTTATGAGGATTTATATTTCAGTGTATCAGAATGGCTATATACTGAAGAAATGACTCCTATCACTGACGAAAACCTGCAAACGCTTCTTGAAACCTATGAATTTGGATCAATTGAAGAATTGGAAGCTTTCCTGAATTCTTATGATGATTCAATCGAAAACTATGAATATATCGAAGAACTTGAATTCGCTATTGCGGAACACTACTTCATGGAAGCCAAGGATGACTTGATTAACACTTTGGATTCTTTTGGCCTTTCTCTTGCAGAAGCCAATAAACTTGCCAATCATGTCGTTTCTATCTTAGAAAATCCTGACCTTGATCCTGAACAATTTTTCACAGCGCTTGAGGGATACGGTGCTAGATTAATGGATTTCCCTGAGTTTGACAGCGCATCTGAACTTTCTGCTGAAGACATTGCCGAGTTCATTGACATTTGGGATGGCATGCTTACTTTGTTGGACCTAAAAGTAGAATACTATCTGGTAAAGGATGGAGTAACTACTCCTGTTTCATTTGCATCCCTTATGCAAATGAATTCTACTAATGGAGCCGACCTAATGATAAAAATCTATTCTACCAATGGTGATCTTTTAGCTGACATGGTCATCACAAAAGAAATGTTCGACTCCGAATTCATTGAAGAAACTGGAGAAAACATTGAAGATACAACAGATGCAGCTGAAGAAGTTAAAAAAGCTGCCGATGAAGTGGCAAAAGCTGAGAAGAAAGCTCCTGCAGCCAAAGCACCTGCAAAAACGGTCAAAGGCGGCAAGCTGCCGAACACTGCTTCTGATTACCTGCAAAATACAATGGCAGGATTAGCGATGATCCTTCTTGGGGCTATTGTATTCAGGAAAGTGAAAGCTACACGTGCATAAATATATGAAAGGAAGAAGAACCGGAAAACTGGTTCTTCTTTCCTTATCCGTTGTCATAATCGTATTCGGTTTCTGGTTCAGCGGAACAAACGTTTATAAATTCATGAAGGGCTATTGGTTATTTAAAACTGGAGAACCAAAAACAGAGGTCGTCCTTGCCAATAAGCCTGATCCGACAGCAGATAGAAAACCGCAAGAAAGTCCTAAAAAGAATCTCTATTCGGAAAGACCTGAAGAAGGAGAAATGTTCGGCAATCTCTTCATTCCTAAACTTGACGCCAACTTGCCAATCTATCATGGTACTGATGAGGACGAGCTTGAAAAAGGTGTAGGGCATTTTGCCGGCAGCGTGCTTCCAGGTGAGAAGGATAATTCTGTCCTCTCTGGCCACAGAGATACTGTTTTTCGCAAGCTTGGCGATGTAGGCAAAGGTGATTTGCTGATAGTCTCAACAGAAGCAGGCGAATTCACGTACAAGGTCAGAAAAGTCCGCATTGTTGATGCAGATGACAGGACAGTAATTGTTCCAAAACCAAGAGCAACGCTGACTGTGACCACATGCTATCCTTTTGATTTCATTGGAGATGCACCTGAACGATATATCCTGGTAGCTGACTTAATTGAAGACTCTGTTTCCAGGAAAGAATAAACCTGAGCGAAAGCTAATCTTCGCTCAGGTTTTTTGTATCTTTTACATGTCTGACAATAAATATATAATTCACCTAAAATACAGTAATTATATTAAGATAATAATACATAACCATTAAAAATAGGTTAAATGAAGAGACATACAGCTTTTTTCTTGTATTATGTAGAAGGCTTTTTCTACTTTTATAAGAAGGTTGTGAGATGGATGAGGAATAAACGTGAACACATTTATGAAATTCATTATATCCGTGCGATCGCTAGCTTAATGGTCCTTCTTGTCCATGTGTCAGCAGCTTACTTCTATCAGCATGACAAACAATATAATGATTATACCTTTTTTATTAACCAAATCAGTCGCTTTGGAACTCCAATGTTTGCGATGATGAGTGGGTTTTTGCTATTCTATCAGACTAGGACAAGAGGCTTCCAATTAAAAAGGTTTCTTTCGAGCCGCTTTACGAAGATAGGCATTCCCTTTCTTGTATGGAGTGTTTTCTATCTTCTATTTACGTACTTCATCTTGAAAATCAATCCCATGCGAGATGGCATGGAGAGCTTTTTAATCAATTTTCTATCTGGAAATGCTTTTTATCATTTATATTTTATATCCATTGTTTTTCAATTTTATCTAATCTTCCCGATTCTGCAGTTATTTCGTTCAAAAATAATGTGGCCTTTCTTATTGGTGCTTGCAGGGTTGATTAATTGGTACTTTGTGAAGGTTGATGTTTCCGCCCAATTTGAAGGGGTTGCAGGGTTGATATTAAGCCAGCGCGCTTTTCTGCCGGAATGGATCTTCTTCTTTATTTTCGGGGGGATTTTTAGCTTATTACTGGGAGACTCTTCTCGCATTTTCAAAGAGATATAAAATAGCGCTAAGTTTCGCCTCAGTGATAGTGATTGCTTTATCGGTCCTCGAATATCGAAGTGCTGGCTCTATTGCTTCAAATAGAACAGCAAACTTTATTAATATTCCTATCTTGACTTTATTTATGGCTGGAATCATGGACGATATAAGGAAGGTTAGGATTCTTGATAAATTCCTAAAAGAAATAGGGACTTTATCAATGGCAATTTATCTAATTCATCCATTTGTGATTAACATATTTGAAAGAGTTGCGCCCTCAATCCTTTGGAAGACATCTTTATTCCCTATTACTTTTGGAATCATCCTATTAGGGACAATATTCCTTACTAAACTTATACAGTTGCTTCCGTTCAGCAATTATATTTTGACTGTACCTAAAATAAAAGACTCTGGCAGCGATAAACAGCTAAAAACAAGGGGTAAGATAGTACATGTAGCCAAGTTGGCCAAGAATTAGCAAAGTGAAAAGGAGAGCCGGCAACATGTAACGGGTTCCGTTCCCTATCGCAAACGAAGAAAATGTAATATTAAACACCTATCGAATTGTATACCAATTTGATAGGTGTTTTTTCTTGGTAAAAAGGGATTTATTGCCCATTTTGATGTTTATTTGTATAGCAAAATGCCTATAATATTGCTAATATATACTAGCCAGTATATATAAGCAATTCGACCTATAAATTACTATACAAATTAGCTAGCATATTTTTACCAATAAATAGGAGTCGGTATATTTGAAAATCAAGCCTAAGTACCCGAATACAGAGGACGTTAAATTTAAGCTGTCCTTCCAATCTCGAAAAATTTTAGAGCATTATTCCGATTATACGGGTCTAACACCTTCACAGGTATTAGAGGAGGTATTGCCGCACTTGCTAAAGGATGATGATTTCATCAAGTATGTAGAAACCAAACGTAGTAATAAGCGTATGAAGCTTGAATTGGGTATAAGCGATGTACAAAATTAAACGTTTGGCTAATTTGGCTGACCCTATTTGTCGCATTGAACCAAACATCTCTTCAGAAGAACTTGTGAAACGTATAAATGATTACAATGTATTGTCAGATAAAAAAATGAAAACTCTATATATTCATTCTGCCTTTCGAGAAGTGCATTTGCATTGGGGCGAGAAAGAATATGAAATTCAAGTAAATTACTGTTCTGACCCCTTTTGTAAAAACCATAGGCAGCCTCAAGAAGATTATAAGATTGGCAAAAGTAAAAGATATAAATTTACAGGCAAGGATGGTTCAAGAACAATCAATTGTGTGCCAGACCCGACTAATCAAATGGGTGTACCGACTTTAGGGTGCTATACGAAGACTTTTTCCAATTGGTCCTTAGCAACTGAAATAGAAAGATTGGTTCGCATTAATTCCACTGTTCCTTTGGAGCCCGACTACGAATTCCATAAAGATGATTGTTCAGAAAATCAGACTTATTTTGAAAACCCAAAATCCTTCTATAAACGAGGAAAAGCAACATCTAAAGCTCAAATTGTTCAATGTAAATCCTGTAAAAAATATACAAATATATTGCCTAATAAGTCGCAGACCACATCGTACACACAAAAACGGAATGACATTTTGCTTACCTTTGCAGAACATTTAATTAACCGAGTTCCCGTTTCAAGTACGTGTAAAATATTAGGGATAGGGCGAAGCACTTATTACAGTAAACTAGAATGGCTTTATCGCTGTTGTTTGGAATTTTTGGAAATTAGAGAGGCGAAGCAATTTGCTAAACAAATATTTCCTCGGATTTGGTTGAATACCGATATGATGATGTATTACCTAAACAATGTTCGAAAAAAGGGACAGCCACGAACAAAAGGAACGGTATCGGAGAAGCAGTTACAAACACAGACGGTTGTTACAACCGATTTAACTTCTCGTTATGTCTTCAGGGCAGATATAGCGTATGATTGGGACATTGATTTTAAAAAAATTGAAATGGACACTCTAGCCTACAAAGATGACCATTTACCAGTAGAACTGCGGAAAAATGCAAAGTATACAAATTACTCGTATTATCCTATGGAGCCGATTGTGAATGATACGCAGAGTTCAGCAGACTATTACCGTGAAATACAAGATTATATGTTAAGAGGAAAATATGTCGATGGATTGCACATCAATCATACATATACGGCGATGGCTCAGATGTTTTTAATAAAACAAATGGTGAAAACGGACAAATGGCGTGTGGTTAGCGATGATGATATGGTGTTGAAATCTGCCATAAAAAAGGTATTCGCAGAAGAAATCAGTAAGGGTAGATTGCATTATTTTGTTAACACCTTCGATAAGACACTATCAAGGGAAGCTGCTTTTCAAGAATATATCGATGCAAATAAACACCTGAAAAATTGGGCGGAGTCCAATGGTTTAAAGGAACAATCTGATTATGAGGTAGCGATTGAATATTTGAGAAGAAGGTTAGCTGTACACAAATTTTACGAAACAAAAGTAGCTCCGGACGGTACACCTTATAATGTCCATAAATCTAATAAGATTGAACATCCCATTGCGATGGCTGACCGAGGAAGCCGTTATATTGATGTGATTTCAGATACCTCAAAGGTATCAGATGAACACCTAGCAAGGCTAATTACAAGGGCTAATGATAATGCGGTAAATGCCTTTTTACAGGAAATTAGACGTAGCTTATCTATTTTGGAGAGACCGTTAGTGACATCAAGGGGTGACGGAAAATCATATATTTACAGCAATTTCAATCCAAAATATGCACAAATGGCAATCACAATTTTACGAACCTACTACAACTTTTGTCAGCCTTTTAAAACCTACGGAGATGAGCTGACCCCTGCACAGAGAATTGGTATTGCCAAAAGAGCATATAGTTGGAGGGATATTATTTATAAGCGTTAATTCCTTTAATAGTCGAATTCACATACTAAATCTTGTAGGAGCAATTAAATGAAAAAAACAATTAAGGTGATAACGTTAACATTACTGTCACTTGGATTACTTATTGGTGGAGTAATTTGCATTTTATTTTTGATATTTTCACCTGATAAGTTTAACCAAGACAGATGGTTAAAAAAGCCAGAGGAAAGAGTAGATATGGTGGATAGCCTGCTCTCGGAAGTGAACTTGAAAGGAAAAACCAAAGCGGAAATAATAGAACTTTTAGGAGAACAAGAAAAAGATGTATATTTTAAAGAACCGAACAATCTTGTATATTACTTAGGTGCCGAGCGTGGTTTTATTAGTATTGATAGTGAATGGCTAGTAATTTGGTTTGATGATAAAGGCAAAATGACGAATTATGAAGTTAAAACAGATTAACAAAATAAATACAGTGTACAGCCCAGTTCTAAAATGACTGGGCTATTTTTATAAACAAAATGCACCGCAAAAGCGGTGCAAATTAATATACATTTTACCATCCATTTTCTATTGTAATTTCAAGTTTTGCGATAGGAAACGGAACCCGTTAGGCAACATGGCTCTCCTTTTCATTAAAATCCTAGCTTACCTATGTTTTATATAAAATTAACTTTCTATATTTTTTATTTATTTAGTTGCGTCTGATTGATTTCTTTAAGTATTTACATATACCCAATACTGATTCCGAGCATAGAAAATAATGCTCCTCCTCCCTTCATTTCTCCCCTAATATCCTTGACCAGTCAAATAAACTTCCCGGATCTGTTTTACGTTCTGGTGCGTATTCATCATGACCAACTATATGATTCTTGTCTCTCTTAATCTCTTTGTTTCTTGCCAGTATATCATCAATAAGCAGATTAAGAGCTTTATATTGTGCTTCAGTATAGCCGATATGTTTCAGGGGTATTTTCTTATAGTGCTCTGGAGACATCATTTGCTGCATTTCGGATTGTGTTCCGATGGCCATTAACTCAACACCAATCGAATATCTATTCAACTGATTATTATAATCTGTATACTTGGTAAGTTCCCCTTTCCCTGCATGGCGGGCGGCCCGGCTTTCCGGGAGCAGAAAGTATATTTCTCCTTCCCGATCAATCATGTAATGTGGCGAGACATCGTAATCAATAAAAACTTTTCTGATGTCCTCATATATATATGGATTCTCAGGATTGACTCCGGCATTGCTTATAAAGTGCAATACAACATGGGTTGGTATATTGCTCTTTGGCACAAAATTCATATTAGGCATAAAGTCTTTAGTTACAGGAATTTGAATTTGAGTTTGGACAATCTTTTGTTCTTTCACTTCTGCACTTGCCACTGCTTCCTCCTGAAGCCCTTCTGAGCATCCACTCAAGATCAGTAACAAGAAAAATACTAGCTTTCTTAATAATACCCTCTTTTTCATTCTTCTCCCCCAGTACTCTTTCTATTTCAGAACAATTCGGCAGATAAATTGAAATTCCTTCGCAGCTCTCTCCTTTTTATTGTACTGCGGCTATTATCCTTGTATTGAATACATACATCCTAACTATCGGTTCTTTTCTCCCATTACTAAATTACCAAATTAACGAATTTTCAATTTATTTAATTTATATCGTGTCAATTTTGATAGAATTGAAGTGTTTGAGCGAGGTAACTAGTTTAATAGCAACATCACTTAAGATTACAAGGAGGAAAATGTTAATGAACTACCGTACCAAGTTCTATCGTAAGTTTTTATCAGTAGCTGCATCTGCTGCGCTTTTGACATCTATTGCTGTACCTGGTGTATCTGCAAATATGAAGGGCGTAAAGCCAGGCAAGCCTTTTGAATTAACGGTTATGCATACCAATGATACGCATGCGCATTTAGATAATGTCGCGAAACGGGTTTCTGCTATTAAGCAGGTGCGTGAGGAAAACACTAACACTTTGTTATTAGATGCCGGGGATGTTTTTTCCGGAACACTATATTTTAACGAGTTTCAAGGACTGGCGGATTTGGAGTTCATGAATCTTGCTGGATATGATGCCATGACATTCGGAAACCACGAATTTGATAAAGGGACCGGTGTTCTAGCAAACTTTGTAAAAGAAGCGGACTTCCCATTTGTCAGCGCGAACGTCAACTTTGAAAAAGACCAAAATATGAATATGCTTGCAAATAGTGAGTTCTCATCAGAAGCGAATGATGGTGAAATCTACAAAGGCATTGTAAAAGAAGTAAATGGGGAGAAAATCGGTATTTTTGGTCTTACTACCGCTGAAACAGTAGACATCTCCAGCCCTGGAGATGATGTCGAATTCAATGATTACCTCAACGAAGCAAGAGAAGCTGTTAAAGCGTTTGAGGAACAAGGAGTCAATAAAATCATCGCTCTTACTCACATCGGACTGAATGACGGCGGCGGCGACAATGACCTTACATTGGCTGAGGAAGTAGAAGGCATAGATGTAATCGTTGGCGGCCACACTCACGTTAAATTGACCGAACCAGTATTTGTCGAGGTTGGAAAAGAACCGACAGTCATCGTCCAGGCTAATGAATATGGTAAGTTCCTTGGTACGCTGGATGTTAAATTCAATAAAAATGGAAGAGTAATTGAATATGCAGGTGAGTTGCTGGATATGAAAAATTATGAAGAAGATGCAGCAGCAGCCCAAATTTTGAACGAGAAATACAAACCTGCTGTTGAAGAGATGAAAAACACCGTAATCGGAACAACAACTGTTGACTTAATTGGTGGAAACCCTGCCGCAAGAACAGGTGAAACGAACCTAGGAAACCTGATTACGGATGGTATGCTCGCAAAAGCACAAACAATCAATCCTGATACGGTGATCGCACTCCAAAACGGCGGCGGTATCCGGACATCTGTGAATGCTGGTGAAATTACAATGTCAAAAGTACTTGAAGTAATGCCATTCGGAAACTCATTAGCAATCATGCAGCTGACAGGTGCCGAAATCAAAGAAGCATTGGAGCATAGCGTGAAGGATGCCCCAACAGCATTCGGAGGTTTCCTGCAAGTATCCGGCATGAAATTCACGTACGACAGCTCCCTTCCAGCTGGCCAGCGTGTGCAGTCAGTTGAGGTAAAAGAAGACGGAGTAAATTACGTAAGTCTGGATCTTAATAAAACATATGCAGTCGCAACAAACACATTTACCGCTAAAGGCGGAGACGGATACGATGTATTCGGGAATGCTTACAGTGAAGGCCGTGTGAGCGAGCCTGGTTTTGTTGACTGGGAAATCTTCACGGAATATGTGAGCCAACAAGAAAACAATACAGTGAGTCCTGTTGTTGAAGGTCGAATCATCGATTTGGCAAACTAAAAATAAAGCAATGGCCAGCAAACAAGGTATGGTTGCTGGCTTTTTTTATCCGAATAACTGTATATCTAGAAAATGAAAAATATAAATATTAGTCACCATTTCTTTAACTCTTGATAAAAACAAACCATCACTACCAAACATACAGGAAAATAGAAATACGCTCCCCTTTCTATATTCTATTCCAAAACTACCATTATGCTAATTCGCTCTAGTACCTTCCACTCATTTATTTCGTAAATCGAAATATTCGACAAATTCTAGCACCCTTTGCTCTATTAAACATCTTAATATAGTTATGAAATTACTTTACAAGTCTAAGGAGTGAAAGAATCTATGAAAAATAGCAAAGTACTAACAGGTTTAAGTGTTCTGGCATTGTGCACAGCTCTTGCGACGCCTACACTAGCTACTAACTCGCCTAACGGAAACCTTTACAATGACAACCAGGTTTACTCTGTAAATGGCTATACTGACTATGCTGAGATGGTGAAACGCCTCCTGCAAATTGAAGCAAACAGCCAGGGCCGAGTTGCTTTGGAGGTTGTTGGTCAATCAAACCAGAGAAGAGATATTTACCAGGCTAGAGTGGGAACAGGTGAAAAGGTTGTCCTGATCGAAAGCGAGATCCATGGAAATGAAAATACCGGAACCGAAGCCTTGCTTAGCATGCTTCAATACCTCGGATCCAGCAACTCGCCTGAAGCACAAAAAATTCGTGAGGAAATCACCCTTGTCACTTTGCCGAAAATGAACCCGGATGCTTCTGAACTGGATCGACGAGGAAATGATATGTCATGGGAAGAGGTAGTCGATGATTTCCCTCAGCTAGCTGATGCTGCTGGCCCAGCATGGAATTATTATAACAACCGGATTATCCAGGACAGGGACTATAATGGCAGACCAGGATTTGACGTAAACCGTGACTTCAACCCAAATTTGGATTATGTCCCTCAAGCCGAGGACTTCCCGGGAACCTCAAGTAAGCCAGGCTGGTACATAACCCCAGAATCACAAACGGTACGTGATGTTTATAAGTCTCTTTTAGCTGAATTCGGAAAAGTGGATGTATTTGTAGATCTTCACCACCAAGGACATTACTATGTTGAAGGAACAGATAACCTTGTCACCATGTCTCTTTCAGCAGACTTCGTCCCGGATCCAAACACAGCAGAAGGCGCAAAGTACGCCGAATATAAGGACAACTATAATTTCGAGTTTTCCAAACAGTTAAATCTTGCTGCGTACAATGCGCTGCAGGCACTTGGTGAAAATTCACCGTTTAACAACATCACGCTATATCAACAAAACCTTGACCTTCCAGGAACAGCTCTTGGCAGCTTTGCATTAAACGGCAGCGGCACAGTCCTTTTCGAAGTAAGGGGACAATCGCATACATTAGGACAGAAGAAAAAGGGACAGCTCGTTAAGGCTGTTGAAACAGGATTGTATGGAATTATTAATGGGGTAGTAGATGGTAGCGTGGAGGAACTGGACGCGGCGGAATATGATAAAATTCCTCGTACCGCTTATTCACCAAGTTTATAAGAGGATGACGAGAAAAGCGGAGGGTGACCCCTCCGCTTTTTTATGTGATTGCTTTATAATACCTTCTGAACTAAAAGCCAATTAGTGCGGCCAGACTCCTGACTTGTTCGCGAATAGACACATCAATTAGAAAAGGCCTTTCATTAAAGTACAGCAAGCCTATTAACAACATTATCAGAATCATGGGATATAGACGAAAAACATTCGAAAGAATCTCTTGCTTAGAAGCAAGAATATAAGATACTCCCAATGTAATGCCCACCCCTGTTGTCACTCCAAAAATATTTGCAATGGCATCAAAGAACTCCGAACTTCTGACTGGATCCAGGTACTGCCGGTACTCTTCAATTATTCCAATAGTTACCAACACAAACCATATAACACTTAACTGGTCTTTGACTCGGTCGCGGTCTGAGATAATTAACATAAAGACACCTATCAATGCTGAGATACCTGCAAAACCAATAAAATGCATCAGCTTATCCATTCCGAACATCAGTTTATAATTTATAATCACTCGCATCACCCTCTTAGGTATCAGCCTAACCATAGTGAGTTAATGATAATCCTAAAGAGGATAAGCAAAAAAGAGATGTATGAACACCTCTTTAGTAAAAAATATGGTCATCAAAACCATCGATTGCCGCTTTATCAAAAATTTAGTCCTGCCATTCCAAAAATTGGCGCAACTCGTTTCCATGATTGATCGCTTTAATTTTCAGCCCCGAAGGGAACTTTATATGATTATCGCCAAAGAAGTCGTCTTTTTCCAGTACTTCATATACAAAATCAATATACCGGTGGTCAACATCATAACCAACTGTTTGTAGTACAGATAAAACAAACTCCAGATCTGGCGTAGAGACATTTTTCTTTATGTTATCAATATAGAGGCTAAAATCATTGCTTCCCCAACTCTCTTTATCATTCACTTCCTTAAAGAAAGTCAACTCTAAATATCTGCTTCCATCTTTCCTGTTGAAGTTAAGCTTTTTGTCAAAGGAAGAAGAAATCTCCACATCAAGCCCTACAGCCTCACTCAATCTCTCCAGTTCACCTAAAACATTGTCAATGTGCTTCTTGATCATTAAGTCTGATAAAAAACTTTTTGCGGTAAAGGAATGCTTTTTAAACTTTTCCAAGAATTGCACCTGGTCATTCATAGGTATTGTAAATGCTGTTTCTTCCTCTAATAACTTAATATACTTTTCAAGTTTACTGGCAATGCGTTCGGGGTCGGAATAAATCTTAGAATCCTCTCTGTCATATGAATAGTAATCGTCATAGGAGTCAAAGTCAGAGTCATTATTATCCACGTATTCATCAGGAACGATCTCCCCATCATGAACTGCTTCCCAATAAAGTACATCGCTGTATTCATTGTCATCATCATGACTGTGATCGACTGTGTACTTGCTCCTTGTGTAAGTTTCAGCAGGTTTATTCTTTTCCGCCCTGCTGACTGTCTCCAGGATAAATTTCATGACAAAAGGATAATGGCCATTTTCATAGAACAATTTTGAAAGATTAAAAGTATCATCCTCATAAATAATTTTTAAACTTTCTCCAGGATTTAAATTTAGATTCGTGTTTCTGAATTGGTAAAGAAAAGCCTCAGTCAAGAACTTCTTTTTAAAGGACTGGTTTTGTATTTGACCAACAGTATCCTTTATGAAAGAATTTCTTAAACTTGATTGCTCGTAAGGAATATTTTTTAAATCTTTATATATATCCTTTAAAAGATGGAATGTGAGGCGATCAACCGGTTTACTAATATAGCTTAGAATAAACTCATTCTTCACCTTATTGTATTGTCTGTTTAATTCATCTTCATAGGGATCTGGTTCATATTCTTCTGCATAGTCGTATTCATCATAGTCATCCTCAAACATATTTAATCCCTCCTGATGATTCTGATAAGACAAGATATCTCCTGAGGAAGATTCTTTGTCTATCCGCTAATTCATTTCAATATATCTCTTAAACTTTTGTCCCAGTTCAGTGACATTAGACAGAACATATGTAATTTCATCAATGTCCCATAACCGTACCTGGCTGCCTTGTGTTGAGTCATAAATGATTGGCGATTCACCATTCACTATGACATGTTTATTAAAAAATCCTTGAAGTAATTTAGTTTCTAACCTGACATCCATTGTACTAAGCCAATTCATCTTATTTTGTGCATATCTGGCATGGGCAGTTTCTGGCAGGATCCGGTCAATAAGGAAACCTAATTGGTAGGCCAACTGAATTAAAATCGCTTTGTAATGACGATGGACAAAATTGGATTCTCTGCCGCCGGCTAGCATGATAGTATTATCGAAGACGCCCTCTAAATCATTGACAAGCAAGTCCGTGATCCTTTGCCTATTCATATAAGGTAAAGCAGCCTTTTTATACTTTTCAAAATCAGTAACTACCATAAGAACTTCATCTCGTGACTCTGCATTTGATTGTCTCAACAGAATTGAATCAAGGTAGACCGATTCATGATTTTTAATGTTTACAGCAGCCGGAATCTTAATGGCAGTGGCAACAGCACCATTTCCTTTGTGATTTCTCTGATTCATTGAATTATAAGATGGTTGAGCCACCGGTTTTGATGGTGTAGTTTTCGGCATTGATGATGAGTTTTCCTTTTTCATTTTAGAAAGATCGTTAGAAATCCTGACTTCAATTCCATAATTATAGCCGTTTCCACCAACAATTTTTTTAATTTCTGCATACAATGTGATTCCTTTATCCATTTGCGGGGCGATATTGGAAGCATAGCCTTTTGGCACCCAGCCAAGACTTCTGCCATTCGAATTATATACCCCGACTGCGTTACGGTCATGCTGGTTGTTCTTATCACGTTTTAGTGTGATTTGATCCCATTCCTCTGTTTGGGCAATAATCCCCTGACGACCTTCGTATGTAACCCCAGTAAGATTCGCACTGAAATGTATATGTTTCTTAGAAATTTCCCAACCGCATTTTTCACAATGGCTTTGCTGGGAATAATGAATATGCTGGCATTTTGTACATTTATATTCTTTTGCATATTTTGATGTTGATGTTGATGAAGTGCGGCCGGTATTCCCATTACTATTGTAACTGCTGCTTGAGTAGCTATTATTGTTGCTGTTGCTACTGCTGCTGGAGCCAGAGCTGCCCCCCGCTGAAGATATGAACCAAATAATAACGATTATGACTAGTAATGTGAACAATGGATTTCACTCCTGGTTTAAATTTTTGTAGTTATCATCAGCTGTTTTAAGCAAGGAAAATGATTTACTGGGGAAATTTTTAATTTAAAACCTCACTAAGCCAGATAGAAGAAGCATCATTTAATTCATTCCAGGAAATCCCTTTTCCTGCAAGGTCAAAAGTATCACCCAAAACTCCAGTATAAAAATAAGCAAGTTGCCTACAAATCATAATGACCGCCCTTGTTAACGAGCCATTCCATTCGGGATTAAATGATGCTGATAATCCCTGTCCAGCCAACCTCAACTCATTTCGGCCATCCAAGCTTCCATAGTGATGACGTAATGCCCGATTCACACCTGCATCCTGGTAAGCAAGCTCCATGAATTGAGTTGCTATTTCTCTTGCACTATGGTTGCATCCTTCATAAAACTCATAAAAATCCGAAGAGTTGTTTTGCTGTTTTTGAAGCGCTAGCGCCAGCCACTTCATGAATGCCGCGTAGCCAAAGGCCATCTCAAGCTGTGTAAATGGCTCACCAGGCCTGTATGATTGCATCTCTTGACCAGCTCTAGTAACCTCTCTTTTTATTAAATTCATCTTCTCTACAGAAACATACTGTGAATAAAATGCCATATAAATAATCCCACCCTAAGACTTTTTAACCATTACTTTATCACTACTCCTTAATTTCTTCGACAATTTCTGATAATCTCCTGCCTTTTTTGGTGAAAAATGGTGATAGTTCTTTTGTCTTAATATTAAAAAATGTCCTCAAATTATTAAAAACCCTGAACTGTCCCTTTTTATCCCTCCTTTCACTTCCGTAATACAGAGTGAATAAGGTCATCCCTCCTTCAGCAAATACAGTTCCATGGAAAAGGAAAGATCATTGATGATATCTATTATCAAGTTGTGGCGGAGGAGGAAAAACAAAGAATCCAAAGTGAGCTTAAAACACAGCTGGAAATGACAAAATCATAGGGACAATTGTCCCTATGATTCTTTTATTTGCTATTGATAAATAATTGACCAAAGCTCATCTTCAACAACCGGACTCACTGCCCCTGTTCCGCCAATAATGGTGTACCATAAAACATCTTCATCTACAAAGAGCTCTTTTGCCGCTGGATGAAGGGTCTTTGGAGTTGTTAAAACAATTGGTTCGACATAATATCCTGCAAGGACTGACCCTGCTAGTGCATCCGCAAAGTTTGTACCTGTGGTAACGAAGGAAGAATCAATTCCTGCTCCAAAGAAGTATTTTGTTACATTCGCCGATGTTTCGTAACGGTTTTGTCCACTGATTCGATAAGGGTCAGGCAATTGGTTATATACATTTTCTGACACTGCCCCTGTCCCGCCAATAACAAATGTATTTTTATATTTCTTTGCTTCAGCTGCCGTTGCAACAGGAAGCTTATTTGCCTCAGTCAACAGGATTGGGGTTCCACTAATAGCGGCATATGACCCAACAGATAGTGCATCAGGATAATTTTGTCCTGAAACCACAATAGAGTTTTCTTGAAGTGGCAGTTTTTTTGCAATCCCCACAGCAGTTTCATACCTGGTGCTTCCCGCAATCCTTTCAACTGTTACTCTAAGTTTATCGTTGAGATAATCTTCAATCGCCCGGGATACCACTCCAGTACCGCCAATGATTGTTACCTTTTCTACACCTAAATCATGAATTGCTTCAATAACAGAATTAGGCATTGAATTCTTTGGTGTGAGCAAAATAGGTGCATCTAAATAGTAGGCTAACGGCGCTGCCGCTAATGCATCCGGGAAGTCTGTACCCGTCGCTAATACAATTTCACTGGCACCACTACCAAACCAGCCTTCATAAGCAACATTCACTGCAGTTTCATATCTATCACTACCAGCAATTCTATCAATACCAGGTTCCATCATCATTGTTGAGAACCTGTATTGTTCGCCTCTTGTTGTATCGTAGTTGTCTGATAACTGCAAAATGTAAGTACCAGGTTCTAAAATAGCCTCGGCATAAAATCCACCTGCATTATCAATAGAACTGCGCACCTCAGGTAAGTCCTCCCTGGTTCCATCTGAGTGTTCCTTATAAATTACAATACTGATTTCACCAGTCACACTAGTGAAAGCTTCCAGCACTTCTCCGTAAAGAAAAAAACCACCTTTTTTCGGAATGGTAATCTTGTACATATCCCGATTTAAATAACTCATCGTTCCAGTGACCTCGTCCTCAAGCGAGATTACATTCGCTTCGTTAAAAGAATCATTCGGTTCCTGTTCTTGAATATATTGGAAGTCTTCATCATTTTGAAACTTCAATGTCTTTTCTGCGTAACCATTGTTAGCTGATGCTGGACTGGAGATTAAAGAGCTTGACAACAAAACAAAAGCGACTAAAAATAAAAGACTTCTTTTCACAAGTTTGCCCCCATTTGTTTAAACCGCGAGTTGAACTGTACCAACGGTTCACCTAAAGTAAATTGCTAAAAATAATATATAGGAAATGACACTTCATATTAGTCGAATTTTGTCGGAACAAAAAAATTTTCTTTAATCTACCATATTTCGAAAAGCGCTTAAATTACTCCATTGAGCCATTCTGGTTTCATCCTATCATTTCAGAAATTTCACCCAAAGCAGCATGACATTATAGTATTCGGAACATACAATCTATGTCCGCTATCAATCTAACTAGAAAACATGGGCGTTCTGCATGTAATCAACAACTTCTAATACTTATAAATAAAGAATCCAGCTTGTGAAAAACAATAAAAAGCCCTCATTGAAAGAGGGATTGGTTTAGTGCAGGAACCGGGATACGTTTCTTCCGTTACACAATATTACATGTTTTTTAAATAACAAAAATAACAGTTCCTGTGCTTTCTGTTTATCTCTTTTTCCGATCGCTGACAATTGCCTTTAATGTTTTGTGGATTATTGGATAATCTTTCTTTGAAACCACATAGTAAGTTGGTATGTAAATAGATTCCCCGCTCTTTATATTCAGTACAAATGCAGGAGTCCTTATTCCTAAGTATCCAGTTTTGATATCATTCTGTTCTTCAACATTTTTAACGGAATCTAACTTGAATGTCTTGTCCCTGACTGTGATGTTTTCCCGGTCGTAGCCGAACATCTTTTTATTATTGAATAAAAGGAAGATAAGCATTATTGCCATTCTGCCAAAAAACAATATTCCGAGAATACCTGCAGCAACAGAAAATACTTTTCTGACAGTAGGAGCTTCCAAATAGATGCTTGCGAGAATCAGGGCCAATCCAGAAAAGATAAAGAGTGCACAAACCAATAAGCGTCCAATAATGGTTGAGGTCCGATATTTTACTATATTCATATTTTCACCTAATACTTTCAAGATATTTTACTGGTTGCCAATTGAGATAAGACTGATTCCAATAATTGTTGCCATTCTATTTTATGAAGAGTTTTAAAGATAATGTTTTTTTCCCTTTCAACCGTCTCTTCCATAATCGCCCATATTCGATCTTTCCCAACAAGCAGCATTACAACATCGAGGAAGTGCGGGAGTCCTTCATCCTCTGTACGAATCAAAGAAAAGTTAACGATATTCCCCTTATTCTTATGAAAATCATTCACGAATTGATCGGCAGTCTCGTCAAGGTTAATCGGTTTCTTTAACTTGACGGATTCCATGAACTCTTCAAAGTTGTTTTCCTTAACTGAAAATTGCAACGAATCCCAGTTTTTAAATTCCGGCTGAAAAAAAGCTGTAATTTCCTCTATTAATTCCCCCTGGTTCAGTTCACTTAAAACGTGAACAATTTGATTTGAGACTAAGTGAAAGATTAGTCCATTTCTGCTGCTATGGGCAGTAAGAACAAATTAGCCATTTTCATTTTCGTTGTAAGCCCGGAACATATTATTGGATGTCGCCATATCCTGTAAAATTTCGCTAAAACCTTCATCAAATGCCTTATTTGGTTTCCCTTCATCAAGGTTCAGCAATATTCCTTTGGTAAATAAACTCCTGGAAGCCGTTTGGAAAATCAGTTCAATACCTTCTTCTGTTACGTCCCCCACACTTTCCTTTAAGATGGAAGATGCAAGTCCGTCATACTGGCAGAATGCCAGAGCAAAACTAAGTTCCTCTGATGATAGTATAAATTCCTGTCGCTTCATTAGCTCATTCCCCCATGGTCATTTGAACAAATCCTTTGCCTAATTGAAACCCTTATTCAATTGTTTATTGACGCTGTTGCCAACATCCTTTATTGCTTCACCAGGTCCTTGGCGAATAATCTTTTCTGAAAAACCTGCTACCTTATCCCCGAGCCAAACACCACCAGATCCACCTATAAATGATCCAACTGCTGCACCACCAGGGCCGAGTAAAGCACCCAGAGTGCCTCCTATGATTGCACCTGCAGCTTGCACTGGATTTAATGATTACGTTAGAAGCCGCCACTGCTATATCCTTGCCATCTAACGTACCTTTTTGATGTTCCCTATATACACCTACACCTTCCTCGGCAGTATTAAAGACTACATCAATAGCATACACCCTTTTCGCAATCATCCTGGGAATTTTTGACGTTGCGATACCATGGACTCCGTCATCTATACCCGTAATGACTGTCTTCAAGAAGTGCGGAAAACTCTTTGCTTTTGAAATACCGATCAACTGTGCTCTTGTCATCTTCTCTAAAAGACTGTCCGCGGTTTTCAACCCCTTCATTAACATGCCTGGATCTCGAAGGGTCTGATCCATTCTTCTTGCTAATGTTTTTAAAAACTCATTGTTTCCCTTGCCCTTTATCCACTTAGCCGTATGGATTACCGCTCTTCCAGGATGGTCTTTCTTTTTTTGGATGCGGATTTGTTTTCCTAAAATAAGTGCGGATGCAATAGCACTTTGAGTAAACACTGCAGTATTTCCATACTTTTCAAGAAATTCAAAAATTGAATCTTCTATGACTTTCTTTTGTTTGCTGTCTTTCCCGCTAGTTTTTGCAGCAATTTCACTCACATGATGTGAATTAATCCTTCTCTCAGCATTAGTATATTTCCCCATAGAAATCTCTACAAAAGACTTTAGTCCTGATAATTCATGTTGAATTGTATTTCCCTTGCTTACCGCTTTTGTAAGCCTGGCTTCAATCTGTTGGCGGTTTTTTATTCTGTGGTCGATAGAATTTTTTAAAGATATCAACCCTCCTCCAATATTATCTAGTCCGTTTATTTGCCGTACTAAGCCATTATTAGTACTCCTGACATGCTCCAGATGGATTTTTATCGAAGACAAACTAACCACCTCCCTGGAATATAGTCCTTTCAAAATATTATAGATAATACGAATAAAAATGTAAAACATTACCTTTTAAAAACCAAAAAAAGGTAATAAATAACCACGAAAAGACATTCGACATTATTCGAGGAGTGCTAGGGACCTGTCAATAAAAAAAGAAACAAAGTTCATCGCGCTTCTCAGTTTCTCTCAGAATATTTATTTTTGTGTCTTTTTGATTTCTCCTTCTGTTAGGTCGATAAACTTCGCAATCTCTTTTGTGCTTCCTTGTGGTGGTAGATTCTTCTTTTTAGTGGTCCCTTTATGAGCCTGTTGTATGAACTCCACGTGCTACCACCGGGTGGACTGGCCACCAATAAATTCGAACAAGTTATAGTCCTTTCTGACTAACTACTATATTTAAAATCAAAAAGGAAATGATCTATGGGCAAATACTTAGCCAAATATCTATTAAAAGACAGATGAAATAAAGCCGGTTCCATTAGGAACCGGCTTTATTTCAATCGTGCATCTTTTATGGTAAACTTCCGCTTAAAGAAGTTCCCCATTTTCCTCTTTCCTACGCTAATAGTGAGAACCTTTTCTGCGCTTCAGGAATAAAACTGTACCGCTGGAAGCAATCAGCAGCAATCCTAAAAGGAATAGGTTGTAACTGTTCGTTGCTGTGTCTGGAAGTTCATAGCCTTCTTCTGGTTGTGAAATCTTTGAGATGTCATCTGAAGATACTATTTCCAAAGCTGCGTAAGTACTCAGGTGGTTAGTTGTTGCAACAGCATGACCATCTTTGTACTTTCCGCCAACCAGTTCCCACTCTTTCTTCACTTCATTGTAGTAATATACTTTAACATCTTTTTGGTTTTTGACTTCTCTGCTATCGACTTTAAATTTGACTGTCAACGGCTGGTCAAATTGATGATACACCTTCCCGTTTCCAGTAATGGTGAAGTCATAAACAGCACTCACTGCAGACTGGATATCTTTCAACCTCTTCACCTTGATGGATATATCCTCATCCGGAAGAACGGAAGCAGGGATATGCAGTTCTGCATCATTGTTCTTGATAATGATGGTATTGCCTTTTTCTTTTAACATTTTAATTTGTTCTTTTGTCAGTTCCACTTCAAATTGTACCTGTTTTTCAAGGTTCACAATGAGAGATGCATCTTTTTCCAGATTATTCATGACTGTATTTTCAATCTTTGCGACACCATTTTTCGTTTCAGGCTTTACTTCAACAAATTTTTTATCAGGCTTTTCACCACCCGGAAGTCCTGGCAGACCAGGTAGTCCAGGAGTGTTTGGAATTCCAGGGTTTTCACCTGGTGCCTCTGTTGCTTTTCTATCCAACTTAATTACGACTGTAGTCAATGGATCGATTGACAAAGTGTCGTTTGTTAATTTGAATCCAGATCTTTTTGAAACAGGCTTCATACCAGCCTCGTCGCTATCTACAAGTACCTTGCCGCCAGCGAAGTTGTAATCGCCCAGCGTCAATGTACGTGCTTTCGTGTCAGCGTTGACGAATACATAGTAGTTGCCTGTCTTGTCAGTCGATACGTTTTCGTATGCGATGACAAGGTCTGTATCCTTGATTTCAGGGATATCAAGCAATGTAACGTTTTGGTCAACCAAATCACTCTCGCCGAGGCGGAAAGCGTTTGTTGACTTCCTTAACTCAATCAAACCTTTTGTAAAGGCTTGCGTTGTTGTATTCACTTCGAATTCTTCTTTGTTTGTTGCTTTTTCCCAATCGAACATATTGATCGCATCGGAAGAATCATACGAGTCATGAATGAAGTATCCGAATGATTTTCCTTTCTCATCCTTCAGTTCGTGGTACTTCTGTTCTGGAACGCCTTTGCCTTTCCACTGCTTCGTTCTGCCATATTCCTGGCCTGCGTGGAGGAATGCTGTTCCCTGGGATGTTAAAATAATGGAGTTTCCAATGCGAATACGCTTATGGATTTCCAACTCATTTTCTGGTACTGACGGATCCTTTTTGATCGATTGGGCAATGACATCGTGAAGCGGCAGATTATCATGCGCTGCGATGTACTGGACCATATCGCCTGGATCGTCCCAAGCAGTATTGCCTGGCTGACCTTTGATGTTCTTGAAGATTGTGTTGATATCTCTTGCTCCGCCTGTGATGAAACGAGGTTCACCTTCAGAACCGAAGCCAGATTTCAGTTCGTTACGGATTTCGTCAGAGAATACGCCAACGTCATCTGTTTTGTTCATCCAATCCTGATCAGCGCCCATGCCCGCTAGCTCTGGCTCAGCGATGTGGCCTGCGAATGTTCTCCAGCCTTCACCGATGAACAATGCATCAGGATTTACAGCCGCTGCTGCGTCATATGCGTTTTGAACAGATGGATAGGTTGCGTCACCCATCATGTCGAAGCGCATACCGTCAATCTTGTACTCTTCGAACCAGTATTTCACTGAATCTACCATCAGCTTTTCAGCCATTGTATGGCTTGTCGCCAGGTTGTTTCCGAAGCCGCCAAGGAAATTACCTTGAGCGTCCTGGAACGCATAGTAATTTGGAACAATATCATTCAGCTGGCTGGCTTTTGCCATATGAGTGTAAACAACGTCAAGGACAACACCCATTCCAGCATCATGGATTGCATCGATCATTTCTTTCAATTCTTTTACGCGTAATTCAGGATCAGTCGCATCTTCTGAATATGCGCCATCCGGCGAGAAGTAGCTGTGCGGGTCATAGCCCCAGTTGTACTCGTTTCCGCCCGCAGAGTAATCAAGCTCTCTTTGGCCCATCTTTGTTTCGTCGCCATAATACCAAGCCATGACAGGAAGCAGTTGGACATGTGTCACGCCAAGAGACTTAATGTAATCAAGCTTGTCAGCAAACGCTTCGTAAGAACCCCATCTTGCGTTCAAATCGCCTTCGATCGATGGGTCAGAAGTGAAGTCACGTACATGAACCTCATAGATGACTGCATCTTCGCGCTTTTCATAGCCATCGATGTTCGCGTGGCTGAATCCTTCAGGGTCTGTATCGCTAAGGTCAATGATTGCTGCCTTGCCAACAGTGTCGCCGTCTGGACCAGCTTCACCTTCCGTATTAACCGTGAAAGCTGCCATTGATTTTGCATAAGGGTCAAGAACCTGACGAGTCACTCCGTCATTGGTTACATCATACTGGTAAAAATAACCCTCAAGATCAGTAACGTTAAGGTCTCCAGGAGTTGCCTCAACAGACCAGACTCCCTTGTCGCCTTTCTCCAATTCAATGCTGCCGATTTTTTCAGCTGCATCATCTTTATCAAAGAAGTTTGCGACAACCTTGCTTGCCTTTGGAGCCCATAGCTTTAATGTTGCTCCGCCATCCTTGTAAGTTGCACCAAGGTCATTTCCATCATAAGCATACATATCATCAAGCATTCTCCAGCCTGAAGCAGCGGAAACTGTTCTGCCTGCATATGTGACGGACAATGGAAGCTTGTCTAAAGCGAATTCCGCTGTAACTTTTACAGAGGTAGCCCCCGTGATTTCGACGCCTTCAATTGTCACTTCAGCACCGTCTGCATCCGTGATTGCAAGAGCATCTTTTAGTGCATCCGCTGTAAGGCCGTCAGTCATCGTGAAGCCTAATAGAATGGTATTTCCATTAAGAACTTCTGCAGATACAAGACCTGTCGCCTGTTCCCAGTATGGAGAAACGTAGACATTGTCATCGCCTTGTTTTACCCAAACATGGTTGTACTTGTCGAGGAGATTGAAGGTCTTGTTCTCGCCATCCTTATCTCCAGTAGACTTATTTAGCGTGATCATGCCGATTTCTTTCGCATTTTCCTTCAACTGGATGTCCACATAAGCACCATAACGGTCAGTTTCCGAGAATGATGCTGCACCAGTCGGTCAACCATCAGAAGGTGCTGCTACATCGCCCCAGTTCCAAAGCCCAAAATCTTCGTAGTCAGCATTGTCCCGTACATAGTGAACACGGACTGTATTTTCAGGAAGGTTGACTGGTTCATATTTATAAACCTTGTCATCACCTTGTTTGATAAAAATTTCATTCATCTCAGGTGACGTGATTGTAAAGCCTTTGTCTCCGCCATCTTTACCCGAATCCCCTTTGGTAATGTCCATAACGAGGAATCCTATGTTCTTCGCGCCCTCAATAAGTTCTACATCGATATAAGCGCCATAGCTGTCTTTCTTTTCAAACATTGTAGCGCCAGTCGGCCATCCAGCTGAAGGGGATGCTACATCATTCCACAGCCATGCACCGAAGTTTTCATAGTTGTTGTCATCGCGTTTATAGTGGATACGCACATGGTTATCAGGGATTGGATCAACAGTTCCCTCTCCGCCGCCATTTTTTGTACCCGCAGCTTCAGCCGCCGTAATCGCTCCATTTTCAACTGACAGTAAAACCGTACCGCCATCAGCTTTTGCAGGGATTGGTAAAATAACTTCTCCCACTTCTGAAGCAGTGTAAGTTTTGCTAGAGTAATGGTCTGTAACAACCGCTCCGGCATCAACTTTCAATTTCACTTCTTTTGCTGTGTCAGCAACATTCAAGCCGACATATGCAGCTTCATTACCGTATGTTCTAGCAAAAACCATGAACTTATCAGCGTCTGTGCCGCCGATTGTCGTGCGTTCACCTTTAGCGAAAACCTTAGAGTGATCGCCTCGGAAATTCAAGATTTTCTTATAGTGGTCAAGAATGTCATTGCCTTCTACCTCATTCCAGGCAAGGTCATAACGGTTATCGTATTGCGGATAGTTATTCGCTCCTGTTTGGCCAAGCTCTTCACCGTAATAAATGACTGGTTGGCCTTTTGCCGTTGCCTGCAGGGAAGCGGCAATCTTAAGCTTGCCTTCGTCATTGCCGACAGCATGCAGGAATCCATCTTCATCATGGCTGCCAAGGAACTGGCCTAGTGTAGCTGTGTTATCGATTTTTCCGTTGCGGGAAATCAGCGCATCGTTTGCTTGTTTAAGCTTTCCGTTCGCAAAGTTTTTCGCGATATTTTTAAAATCAAAGTCAAGCAGGGAGTCCATCATTCCTGACTCAAGGTATCCAGAGTCGTTTCCGGCACTAGCTCCCCAAGTTTCGCCGATCATCTTATGTTCCAGGCATTTTTTCAGTGATTGCGTTCTTGAACGCCATCCATGTTGCATCTTCGACGTGCTTGACAGTGTCTACACGGAAGTAGTCGATTGTGTTGCCTTTTGCTGTTTTTGCTTTTTCGATCCAGTCAGTCTGCCATTGAACAATCGCATCGCGAACTGCCGGGTCTTCTGTCTTGAAATCTGGAAGTCCAGCCAGTTCACCGCGAACCTCATCTGTTCCTACATTTCCCTGGCGAAGCAGGCTGCTGAATGTAGCTCTTTCTTCATCTGTCGGATAGCCGGCAGGAGGGTTTGTCACCTGGTCATCAATATCCTTCAAACCATAACCTGTGTGGTTCAGGACCACATCGACCATGATTTTGATGCCGCGCTCATGTGCAGCGTCAATCAGGGTATGGAAATCTTCCATTGAACCGAAATGAGGGTTCAACTTGCCAAAATTACTAGCCCAATAGCCGTGGTAAGCATAGTAAGAGTGGCCTTCTTCATTGTCGTAGCGCACATCATGCTTGATGTTTTCTACAACAGGGCTGATCCAGATTGTGTTTACACCTAGATCATCAAGGTAATCTAATTTCTCTGTGATCCCTTTAAAATCACCGCCCTGATACGTACCGCGGTCATTTTTCGCATCATAATTCTGGTTGTATGGATCATTGTTTGTTTCATCACCGTCAAAGAAACGGTCTGTAAGCATGAAGTAAATGATTGACTCATCCCAGTCAAAATCATTTTCGCCGACAGCTTGTCTTGTTTTAACTTCTACAGTAGCAGTACCGTTGTAAGGGTTTCCAAAAGAGTCTACAACAGTTAGTGGAATTTCTTTTGTTCCAGCTGGGATATTGTCATCCACTGCGATTGTCACTTCTTTTAAGGCAGGGTCAATTTCAAGCTGCTTGGATCCGCCAAGTGCTGAAATATCAGCTGTCATTGAGCTGATGGAAAGTTCATCAGTCAAACCTTGTACATCAAGAGATAATACTGCGTTTTGGTTGTAATCGATCGCAGCTGGTGCGATTGTGCCTGAAACAGTCAGTTCACCCTTTTGGAAGACGATTTCTGAAGTCGGATTGTATGGGTCTTTCACTTCAGTTGTAGTGCCGTCCTTCATGGTCACAACATATGTGTAAGGAGTTGTGCCATTAGGAATACTTTCGTAAGTAGCTGTGAATCTCTCATTCTCGGACTCATACGTCATTGGAATGGTTTCATCGTTAAACTTCAATTCTACTTTTTCAATCGTGTCCATTGCGTCGTTAGCAAAAAGCTCTTTGTCACGATAGAAGAACGTCGCATTTCCCTGGTCAATTTTAGGGGCTGATCCATCAGGGACGATGCGGATTTGTTCTACACCGCTAGTGATGAATGCTTTTGTGATGGAGTCATTTTTGCTTAGTGTGATAAAACGGTCTCCAAATTCTTTTTCGGCAGTATCCCAATCATAGTTGCTGCGAAGGACAAAACCCATTTGAGCGGCATCTGGACCAATTGGGATTTCTGCTACCGCTTTGCTACCTTCCTTGATTGTGAAATCTACCTTGCCATCATTCACACCAGTGTTCCATGTCCAAATATTCCACTCGCCAAAGTTTTGATCCTCACGAATATAAGTAAAGCGAACTTTGCGTTCACTCGCTGCAACAGAATCTTCCGTTGCAGATGAACTTTCTGCAAATGCTTGAGGAGCAGGCACAAATGGCAGCCATAAGCTCAACAGCATGATCGCAGTCATGAAGATCGAGAAATTGCGCTTATTGTTCTTTCTCATAAACCTTTCTACCTCCTATGTAATATGTTAATAGAGTAATAGATGATAAGGATCAATCTAGTACTCCACCAATGAAATCGTTTGCACAAATGGTCAAAAAATTTAGAACCTTTAATGCAAACGCTTGCAAAAATTATTTTCCTCTCAATCTTACAATATTTATTTATAAACTTCAATGGAGTAAAGTGAAAAGATTGTGAAGAAACAGGACGTATGGACGGTTCTCTTTTAAAGATGAAAGTTACTATGACAAGGAATTAGTCTATAGTGTAGTAACAAGCCAAGCTAAAGCAGAACAGTAAAGTTATATAACTCTAACTGCGCGGCGGTTGAAAATGTAAAATTTGTCAGCACTAATGGAGCTGTATTATTCGAAAGATCTATTGATAAAGGGAAGTATATATCATTCACCAAAAACAACTCTGGTGAAATATTGAAACTTTTTGTGTATGGCACACACCTAGCTTCCTAATAAAACGTAAAAAATACGTTGATTCTATACCGTGTTTTTTTATTGTCTGTACTATGCTGTAATAAGACATAGGTGCACAGCACGGTTCTCTTGTCCCAAAAATATAGTAGGTATTTACCATTTTGAAAAGCATAGGACGTACCCTTCGATACTCCTTTATTTCACAGCTTAGCCCTAGCCCCCATCCAATACTCAAGCGGTTGGCGAATAAGCATGTTTATAAGCGTTTAATGTTCGGTAAAAATGTAATAATGGATTTTCCAGCTAACACTATCAAGAACTTTAGAAATAGGGGTTTAGAAAAATTATTAGAGGTCAATGCAAACTTTGCAAACTTCTATAATATTCCTTAATCTTAGTAACGATCAATTCTTGCCTCCAATTGCACAAATGCGTAACGAAAAATTCCGTATAGAGACCTATCGACAATGAAGCGCTGTTTAATCATGTGCTAAAATAAATTGAGTACCATGAGCTTCAGAGGGCATAAAACAACACAGCGATTGTCCTATCATAATTATAAGAGCCTTATCCTTTTGTGGATAAGGCTCTTTTAGCAGCGATCTTTTAACTAGTTGGAATGCTATATCGCTTCAAGAATGAGGCTCAGCAACCGTCTCGTGTTTCTTCTAAACTACTCTGTTAGTTCTTTCTTTTTCTTATTGAAGAAGTAGAATGCTGTACCTGCTGCTATTAAGAGTAAGCCTAGTAAAAGTATATTGTATATATTTGAAGCTGTATTAGGTAAAGGGTTGCCCTCACCATCATTGTCTCCAGGCTGGTCGGTTGTCAGGTCGTCTCCTTCATTGTCTCCAGGCTGATCGGTTGTTGGGTCGTCTCCATCATTGTCTCCAGGCTGGTCGGTTGTTTGGTCTTCGCCATCATTGTCTCCAGGCTGATTGGTTGTTGGGTCGTCACCATCATTATCACCAGGCTGATCAGTTGTTGGATCTTCACCATCGTTGTCTCCAGGCTGATCGGTTGTTGGATCGTCTCCTTCATTGTCTCCAGGCTGGTCACTTCCGGAATCATCCACTGTAATCGCTACATTATCCAGAAAAGCAGTTGTGGCAGCATTTCCGTCTTGGATGTTACCTAGCTCAAAGACTATTTTTCCATCGTTGAAGCTTTCTTCGGTCATTTCAAATGAATAGGTAAAGGTTTGCATTTGCTTTGTTAAATCAAATGTTTGCGTTGGTGCATATGGAATGAACCAAGGGTCTTCTGTCAGTTCTTTTCCGATGTTCACATTGACTTTACGAGCGTCATTAGCTCTTGCATTAAACGTAACCTTATAGGTTTTTCCTTTTTCAAAAGTAATCCCCTTCTGAAAAATTTGTGGTGAGTAAGATGCACCGCCTACCTTCGTAATGTCCACCTTTAATTCTCCGTTTTCCACATCAGCTGATCCTTCAGCCACTCCGCTCCATTGGTCACCCCACCATGAGACCCAGCCATCTATTCCTGCATCAAAAGTACCGTTGTCTAGCTCTGGTGTATGTTCCGGCTGTTGTGGTGTGATCGATACATTATCCAGAAAAACAGTTGTGGCAGCATTTCCGTCTTGAATGTTGCCTAGCTCAAAAACTATTTTTCCATCGTTGAAGGTTTCTTCGGTCACTTCGAATGAATAGGTAAAGGTTTGAGTTTCGTTTGTTAAATCAAATGTTTGCGTTGGCGCATATGGAATGAACCAAGGATCTTCTGTCAATTCTTTTCCGATGTTCACATTGACTTTACGAGCGTCATTAGCTCGTGCATCAAAGGTTACGTTATAGGTTTTTCCTTTTTCAAAAGTAATCCCCTTCTGGAAAATTTGTGGTGAGTATGATGCACCGCCTACCTTCGTAATGTCCACCTTTAATTCTCCGTTTTCCACATCAGCTGATCCTTCAGCCACTCCGCTCCATTGGTCACCCCACCATGATGCCCAACCGTCCATTCCTGCTTCAAAAGTACCGTTGTCTAGCTCTGGTGTAGGTTCCGGAGTTGTAGGTTCTTCCGGTTGTGATGCACCTGCTGTGATAATTTTTACATTATCAATAAAAATATCATGAGCACCTGAACCGTATTTACCCATTTGGAACTTCAGGCTTAGTGTGTCATTCGCTGGCATTTCCATGATATACGTAAAGGTTTTCATTTCATTCGTTAATTCTATATCCTCATCGAGATATCTGTAGTATCCTGAATTTTCCAAGGAGACAACGATTGGCCGGTCGGTTGTTGATCTTGCGTCAAAAGAGACCGTGTATTGTTGTCCCTAGCCAAACTTCAAGCCACCTTGCTCAAGAAGAACGCCCCACTCTTCTCCACCAGGATTTGTAATCGCTACTTTAGCTTCACCGTTAGCTTCTGTTATTTGTGCCTGTGCATCAAAGTGGATGTATTGTGACCAAGGTTCTAGTCCATTGCTAAAATCACCATTGACTAACTCTGGCACTACCAGTTCCCCTGAAAGATTCAGCAGCTTCACATCATCAATATAAACATCCGAACTATTTCCACCTAAGTTGAATACTAACTGGCCCTGGATGTCTGTCACTTCGCCAGGCATTGTAAACTCAATCGTTTTCTTGTTCGTTTCTTGAGATAAGTTGACAGTATTTGTTGAGTAAACGACTGTTCCATCCTTGCTTACGAAATCCACTTGGATATCTCTTGGTTCCTCTGCTCTTGCTTTGAAGGTCAATTCGTAATTCTTTCCTTCAAGTAAATTCATACCCTGCTGCGTTAACTGGATAGCATTGGTGCTGCTTCCTCCATCAGCAATCGTTGCCTTGAATTCCCTGGTTGCTTCACTAACATTTCCTGTTGCTGAACCGTCATTTTGAACGAAATTCCAAAAAGTCATGCGGTCCATTGTTCCTTGGTCGAATGTCCCATTATAAACATGGTTGCCATTTAATAGAGGTGCTTTAGAAGAATAATCCTGCTGGGTTCCTGTAATTTCTTCCACTCTGACATTCCCAATCCAAATTGGATTAGTCCCGTTGGCGCCCATATTGAATTCTAATCTTGCCGCTAAGTCCGTATCCTGGATCATGTCAAAAGAAAATTCGTAGGATTTGAGTTCGCTAGTTAATTCAATGGTTTCTTCACTTGAATATTTTGACCAGCCTCGATCGGCACCGCCTGATACTTTTACCATCATATTTCGATTGCCAGTAGATTTTGCATCAAAGCTCACTTTGTACTTTCCGCCAGTTGCAATCGAAAGTAATTGAATCTTTTGCAGGGACCAAAGAGCATTTCCTTGGTTGTTCACATCCACTTTGGCAAATGTATCCCCATTAATAGTATCAGTCGTTATAGCCCCATCCCCGCCAAAGCTTGGCAAGTGAAGGAAGTTCCAATAGAGGGGATCCAGGGATTGCGCTTCTGTTGAAATATCTGTAAACCCATGGGTGTAATCATTGTCATAAAGTAGGTTGCCATCTGCTTGCGGCATCTTTGCATCAGCAGGTAAAGTTACTTTTTCAACCGCGGGTTCTACTGGTGTCAGATAGTCTCTGCCGGTTAATTCATAAACGCGAACATAGTCTACTTCCATTTTTCCAGGAAAAGTAGTTGTCGCATCTGGGTCGCCACCATACCAGCCGCCAACTGCAAGATTCAAAACAAGATAGAATTCTTGATCAAATGGGGCAGGGAAAGAGTACTTTTCTGCATTGTTTTTATCTTTGCTATACCAATTATTCGAAGTCTGATAGAGATTTCCGTCAACATACCAGCGAATCTCGCCAGGCTCCCATTCTATTGAATATGTATGGAAATCTGTAAAAGACTCTCCTTGAGGGAAATGATAAGGCTTTCCTTTATAGACATTGTTAGGATACACCTCACCATAATGAATGGTACCGCCAATTTCAGTTGCGTCTTTTCCTGCTGCTTCCATGATGTCAATTTCACCTGAAGCGGCCCAGCCGCCATACACATCATTCTCAGGTAACATCCAAAATGCTGGCCAGTATCCTTGGCCACTTGGAAGCTTCATTCTGGCTTCAAACTTCCCGTACTTTTTGCTGAACAATCCCTTTGTTTTGAGCTTAGCAGAAGTATAGTCATATGAGCCATACTCATCAGTAGTTGCTTCTTTCTTTGCTTCTATTACTAACTTGCCATCTTGCAGGTAAGAGTTTTCAGGAGAGTCGGTATAATACTCTAGCTCATTATTTCCCCAACCTTGAGCTACTCCATCTCCGTTTTCATCGACAATCCAATTTCCGATGTCATGTGACCATTTCGTTTTATCAATTTCAGTACCATCAAACTCATCCGACCAGAAAAGTGTCCAATCTGACTCATTTGTTGAATTCGTCGCCGCTTGCGGTTTGATTGTAGGGGTAATTGCAAGTCCTAAACTTTGAAATGCTAATAAGAATGTTAATAGAATAATAATTGGCTTATTCAAACTATTTCCTCCTTCGTTATTAACCCTTTTGCTAGTATGGTGCCTTTTGGCCCTGTCCTTATTCCCCCCTTTTCACAAGCAAAGAAAATAAAAGAGTTCTAAAACAATATCTACTAATCAAGTGAATTAGTTGAAAGTCGTTTTACTTAATCTAAGGATGTCGGTGAATTTATTTTCTTATTATTGGTTTATTTATCAGTACCACTATTAATTTTATCCTTTTTCGATATGTTTCTTTAGGTTTGGATTTTTGTAAACGGTTTCATAATTTTGGAGAAGAACCGTCCATGAATAGTCCCAGGGCTTATGTTTTAGGATCTGTTTTAGCTCTGGTGATCATTACACTACTATTTGCTTCTGTAATAATCATAAAAAACGCAGCCTTCACCTACCCAGAAGCTATTCATACATCCTATGAATTCTTTATCGGTTCCATATTGACCCTTTTCCCTGCTACAATTTTAGGAATTAGTATGATTCGCGTTCAAAAGGACCACAAAAATAGTTAGCTACCTGCGATAATTTGTTGTTTATTTCATTATCGCTGAACCTAATTGCCTCAAATTTAAATTGAATATTTTGTTACTTCTATTGAACTCTATATCTACTAGGATTAAGATGTTAATAGAATTTCATCTTAATCTCGAGGTGCGCGCATGAGGTATAAACGAAACGAAAGTTTTCGCTTTTCATTCGGTACTCCTCTTCCCTCTTTTTTTTACAATCCAAGAACTAGATGGGAAGCCCGTTACAACTGGGGAAGGGAAATCTTCCTTAATCAATATCAGCCTCAACGGCCTTAAGCTATCCACACCATTAAACATCCCTGATTCACGGCCGCCTGTAAAAATCTCCGTCCGATTCACCATCAACGAGACGCAATTCATCGTTCCAGGCGAAATCGTCTGGAAGAATAAGCGTTTAGATGACTATTTTTACGGAATCCATTTTCATATAGAAGAGAAGCAGCAAGTTAAACTATTGGAAGAATTGAAATCCTATATCAAGGGGAAAAATGAAAAACGCGGGACATAGGGGAATCCCCCCATTGTCCCGCGTTTTTTTGAGTTAGCCCTAGCCATATCCCGGTCAATTCATATTATTCATCCATCTCCATTTTCAAATCCAAGCATATGTACATTAAGTTGACTTTATAGCAGGTGCAATCAAGATTTCTATTATTCGGTGAGAGTTAGAATATATTCCATCCGCGTCCAGTTAATTCGGAAAACCTGTCATTGCCCACCGTTTTGCCGATAGCTTTCCAGACGCGAAAGCAGACCAACTAAAAAAGAGCACAATACACCTAATTAAGCACCTGACGTTTATTTCGACCCCGAATCGGTCGTGAGAACCTTCCCTCTGTCCCTGTAGTGAGTCTATTCAATCAATCTCTCACTATATTTTGACGGATCGCTAATGAGTGAATAGGCATCAGCCCAGCTATAAAAATGAGGTACAAACCCACTAATATAAAGGCTATGCTCGTTATTTTCCTGCCCTGGGATTCATGATAAATACCCCGCAAAACAAAAGACCAAATCGCCGGTATAGCAATTTGGTCCACAAAATCAATAACCCCTATATGTGAAAAACTATCCAACAGCAATAATCCCATTCAAGAATATTGCAGTTCCTTCCTTAACGGTCCTTAATAGTTAAATGGCCGATTTCTTGATAAAGTTTTCACTTCAATCGTAGGAATCTTGAGACTTCATCTATTTTTAGCAAAAGATCAATTTGAGTTGAATTTGTTGTTTTTCTTTGACTTGTTATCAGCTTCTTATAACTCTATCGCCCGATAATCAAACGGGTCTATCTTTTTCAGCATCACAAGTTCTTCTTTCGCAGGTTCTGCCGTGTACTTGATTTCGTCATAAAGCAGTTCGAATCCGGTGTTGTCTTTTACCTCTTGAAGTGAAGAGGTTGGGTGGATGGTGTCGAGATACAGTTTGCCGTTTTTGAATTCGAATACGCAGAGCGGGGTGACGATTTTCCATAGGTTTCCCCTTGTAGTAACGAAGTCCACTTGTTCGACGAATGTTCTAACGTCGTGCTTCGTCCGCCAGATAATCGCTTTCTTCGCTGTTGGAATTAACACGGCACTTCCTGCTCCACCGGGCAGGCGAAGCTTCGGACGATGGTAGTCACCGATGACCGATGCATTTACATTTCCATTGATGTCAAACTGGATTCCTCCAAGGAATGCCACATCCAGCCGTCCTCTCATCGAGAGGTCAAACACTTCTTCCAGCGGGAAATAAGCTTCACCGCTGTCAAGCAAGTCAGCACCAGCAGAGGAATAGGATGCGTTTCGGATTGACCCTGGGTTCACCCCGCCAGGAATGTTCAAGTGAACCAAGTCTGGTGCATGCATGTGTTTGGCAAGGCTCATCGCAACCATTGGCAGGTGCGATGAGACACCATGAAACACTGTTTCTCCATCCTTCAGCATATTGGAGATGGCACATGTCATGATATCTACCGGCCGATAAGATTGTGTCATCATCTGTTCGCCATCCTTTCCCCTTGATGATCTTTTGCTAGATAGCTAGATAGATAGCCCTGAATTTCTTCCTTTGTCTTCATGCTGATGAAAGATGTAAGTGATTTATCATCGATGTCATACTTTTTATAACAAGAAGTCGGACTCGCACCTTTTGGCGCATGGACGACAGCACTTACCAAGAATGAAGGAATATCGACGTACTCAGCATTGAGCTTCATTTTACTGTCAGGTACAATTTGTTCGGTGGTAATGATCACTTTCTTCGCCGCACGGCTTATCAGCACATCCTCGAACTTAGGTCCATAGATTCGTGCATTTCCATGGGCGTCGCATTCCTGGACATGGATGACAGCAACATCAGGCACGATTGTTTTCACGAGCGTGACGGGATTTCCGCTGAATGGATCCTCAACGACCATGAAATATTCATTCTTCTCCAGAAGTTCGCCAGCGACCAGTCCTTTTACCGGCATAAAAGGTACATTCATTTGGGCACCGCGAAGGGCGCAAATGACCGTATAACATGCATGCTCGTTTCCTTTAACGACGCCCTCCTGCACCGCTTTCCGGTAATGGGACGCAAGACCGAACTTGGTCTCATAGCTGACAAAACCAGCATCCACTGTCGCCACGCTCCCTACTGCGCAAAGAAGGTCGATGTCATGAGCGCCAGCTGTTTTTACAATCTTAAGGTCTTTTTTACCTTGTCTGGCTATTTCACGGACAAATGCCATCGGCGCCCGATGAAGGACATTCCCTCCAAACGCAACCGTATCCCCATTTTCCACAAGAGCTGATGCATCAGCTAGACTAATTACTTTTTTCATAAAAATTCACCACCATCACTTTACTGCATTGCAGGCGATGTGCACTGCATCCCATACTCCTGCAAATGGGGGCGCATAGCAGAGGTCCGCCATTCCCAGGTCGTCGGCCGTCATATTCGCATGGATCGCGACGGCAAAAATATCAATTCTTAAGACAACCCCTTTATTGCCGATTGCCTGTGCACCAAGAATTCTCCGTGTCCTTTTTTCGCAGATCAGCTTAATCCAAATCGGGGTTTGATTCGGATAGTACCCCGGATGGTCCGCACTTTTTACAAAAACAGTTGTATAATCCATGTTCAATTTCTTCGCGTCATCTTCAGACATTCCCGTCCTTGCCATCTCGAGGTCAAAAACCTTGATGGCGGCGCTGCCGAGTGTACCAACGTACTTCTGATGGTCACCTGCAATATTCGCGCCAGCCAGCCTGCCGCATTTATTGGCATTTGTCCCAAGCGGGATGTAGCTGTTTTCTTCCATGACTTTGTTGTAGACAAGGGCGCAATCTCCCGCTGAATATATACCCTCGATGTTCGTGCGCATTTCCCTGTCAATCACTACCGCACCATTATCTGCAAGGGCAATTCCCGAGCCATCAAGGAAACCCGTTGCCGGCTTCACGCCAAGAGACAGAAGGACGAGATCTGCTTCATATTCACCACGGTCTGTTTGTACCTTCGCAACTCGCCCTTGGCCTGCAAAGCTCAGGACCTTTTCATTCAAATTCAGCTGGACGCCCTGTTTGCGAAGCTCATCTTCCGCCATGTCAGTGATTTCTTGATCAAAGGTCCGCATAATCCTGTCTGACAGCTCGATGACTCGGATATTTTTGCCGAGATGGCCCATTGCTTCTGCCACCTCAATCCCGATATATCCGCCGCCGACAATGACCACATTCTTCACCTCTGGGCGCCTGGCAATCTCCTGCAATTGAATCCCATCCTCCAATGTCTTCAGAACATGAATATTCTCAAGTTCCCTGCCGCTGAAAGGCGGGACGATTGGATAGGTTCCTGTAGCGATCATCAGCTTATCATAGCTGTCGAGGAACATTCGCTTGGTTTCTAAATCGCGGATCATGACCTGCTTTTTTTCCGGAACGACCTTGACGACCTCGTGCCTTAAATGAATCTCCATGCCCATTGATTCGAATTGTTCCTTTGTCCGGGCAATCATTTTGGTATAATCGTCATTTTCTCCAGAAACATAGTAAGGGAGTCCGCAAGCACCATACGACAGAAAGCTGCCGCGCTCGTAAACAGTAATTTGGGCATCCTTATTCATTCTGCTTAGTTTGGAAGCTGCAGACATACCTGCTGCAACTCCGCCAATTACGATTAGCTTCATTATGAATTTCTCCCGGACATTAATTTTAAGATCTCATCCTCCGCTGCCTTAAGAGCATCGGCAGGACTTTCTTTTCCAATAAAAGCTTGATAGATATGAGTATATAAAGGTGCCATCCTGTCCCCGGCATCATCCATTTTTGGCAATGGTTTTGCGTAACTGCTAATGGATTTCTGTAAAATTGGGTACCATTCATGATCCCCTGTCTCATAGGAGATTTTCCTGACAGGAGCACCAGAGTAGCTGCCGACCACCCGATCAATCGGGGCAGAAGTTAGATACCCAAGGAATTCATCAGCAAGCTCTTTATTGGACGAATTCTTGTTGACAGCAAATCCCCAGGTTACATTCCAGGCAGTAGGGATGATCGCGAAACCTACATCCTCTTTGTCGAGGCAGCGGTCATCCATGACAAATCCCAGCTGGCCGCCCCATGTAATCGCAAGTGCTGAACGCTTTTCCTGGAATGCTTTCCTTACCTCGTCATTGCCATATGTATGTGAATTTTTAGGAGCAAATTTTCTGAGGGAAAGATACTTTTCGAGTGCCTGCACTCCTTTTTCTTGATTAAAAGCAGGAAGGGATGTTTCCCCGTCGAATGCATCAATCCCTTCATTTCGTAAAAAAGGAAGGAAATCAAGGAAGATTTCACTTTCGTGTGCCTTCAGGCTGATACCAGCCATTCCATCCTCACCGTGCAATTTCTTAGCTAGCGAAATGATTGTATCTGTATCCAGTACATCGGGAAGCTTTCCGCCAAAAGCTTTTTCAGCTGAAGATTTACGATATAAAAGAATATGACCATCGCAAAAAGATGGGTACAGGTATGGCTTTCCTTCAAATGTTACTTCGTTACGGATTTCTTCCATTATGTCGACTTCATTGTAGGATTGGTGTTTTGGATAGTTTACTTCAGCAATATAGCCCTTCTTTATAAAATCCTTCAACCAAAGATGACCGGCCACCATCACTATATCAAAATCACTCTTTCCTTCCAGCGCTTCCACCATCATGCCATAATAGTCCACCCACGGGACGATCTTAAAAAGGACATGCATATCCTTCGCTTTATTATAGGTGTCAATGATCAAATAACGCGGATCTGAATACGCATAGACTGCAGGGTCGCCGACTGCGAGAACTTTTAAAATCGAAAACATTTGAGATTCCACCACCTGTCATCTTACTCTTTTTTTAATGGTTCATGATCGATAATGCCTACCACTGCAGCATCGATCGGTGCCTTCCTGCTCAGGCCGTTCTCCACCGCACTGCCCCGGGAAACAAGGACTAGCTCGCCAATACCAGCGCCAATTTCATCCGCCGCCACGAAGCTATCCTCGACGTCCCCGAAATAAGGCTGGATGACAAGGAGCTTGAACCCTTGCAATTCATTATATTTCCTTGTTGATACGACATTGCTGATTACACGGCCCATGATCATGTTTCACGCCCCCTTTTAGGGAATAATTTTTAGCAGCTCGTTTCCTGCCAGTCCAAACGCATTCGCATCATCTGTGTCGATGTGCATATCCAATGCATAGTTTTCTCTGATTCTGATTGTCACTTGACCCATGATGCCCGCCTTCTCTCCGTCTACCAGGACTGACACCTTTTGTTTGTCCCGGACGCCGAACTGAGCAGCGTCAGCCGGTGTCATATGAATATGGCGGTCTGCAATGATACAGCCTTCCTGTAAAACCACTTGCCCTTTTGGACCGATGAGTGTGATTGGTGAAGATCCTGCTAGATTGCCAGAGTTGCGGACAGGAGGATTGAGGACGAGCTTCCGGGCATCGGTCCTCGCGATTTCCACCTGAGTTTGACTCCTTAGCGGTCCAAGAATCCGAACCTTCTCAATCTTGCCTTTCGGACCTTCGATTGTCACTTGCTCATTGCAGGCGAATTGTCCCGGCTGGGAGATTTCTTTCAGCTTCGTCAAGGTGTAACCTTCGCCAAACAGCTGGTTGACATGCCCCTGCTGAAGGTGGACGTGCCTGGCTGATACACTGACAGGGACATATTCTTTTCGAGTTGGTTCGTCCAAAAGATTATGCTTCTTTAGTTCCTCAACCACCGATTTCGTAATCTCAGATAATAATTCTTGATGATTGATGTTCATCATTACTTAATTCCAGTCAATAATTTTGCTACATCTCCATGAGGTCTTGGGATGACATGTACTGCGACCAGCTCTCCAACTCTTTGAGCCGCTTCCGCACCAACTTCAGTCGCCGCTTTTACAGCTCCTACTTCACCAGTCACGATCACAGATACTAGTCCAGATCCGATTTTTTCACTGCCAACGATTTCAACATTTGCTGCTTTCAGCATAGCGTCCGCTGCTTCAATTGCCGCTGTAAGACCTCTTGTTTCAATGATTCCTAATGATCCGTTCATGTAAAGTTCCTCCTGTAATTGGTTTTTTACTTCCTCGGTTATAGAAAATACTGATATTGGTTGGTTCTGCACAATTCGCTGCATGATTCTTTCATCGCATCCGAACTTGCGCTTACTTCGGACAGGTTTGGGCTCATTTTTAGCCAAGTTGTCCGAACTTGGGCTTACTTCGGACAAGTTTAGGATCTTTTCCACCAAAACTGTCCGAACTTGAACCTACTTCGGACAAGTTGGCTCTCTTTTCTGTCAAAGTTGTCCGAACTTGGACTTACTTCGGACAAGTTTAGGATCTTTTCCACCAAAACTGTCCGAACTTGAACCTACTTCGGACAAGTTTAGGATCTTTTCCACCAAAACTGTCCGAACTTGAACCTACTTCGGACAAGTTCGGGCTCTTTTCCGTCAAAGTTGTCCGAACTTGCGCTTACTTCGGACAGGTTCGGGCTCTTTTCCACCAAAATTGTCCGAACTTGCGCTTACTTCGGACAGGTTCGGGCTCTTTTCCACCAAAGTTGTCCGAACTTGGACTTACTTCGGACAAGTTTAGGAACTTTTCCACTAAAGTTGTCCGAACTTGATCCCACTTCGGACAGGTTTGGGCTCTTCACTGCCAAAATTGTCCGAACTTGCGCTTACTTCGGACAGGTTTGCGCTCTTTTCTGCCAATGTTGTCCGAACTTTAAGTGATTGACTAGTTGCCCTGAAAATTTTACTACCTTATAAATTTGGCAATAGCTTCGTAATATCACCGTGCGGTCTTGGGATGACATGGACTGCGACTAGTTCGCCGACTCGCTGTGCTGCTTCTGCTCCGACTTCTGTTGCTGCCTTGACTGCTCCTACATCACCTTTGACGATAACAGATACTAGTCCTGATCCGATTTTTTCGCTGCCGACAATCTCAACGTTGGCTGCTTTCAACATGGCATCTGCTGCTTCAATTGCTGCTGTAAGACCTCTTGTTTCGATTAAACCGATAGATTCATTCATCATTTTTCCTCCTCAGATTCATTAAATTCTTTTCGACTTTCTACTTCATCAATGATTTCCTCAACGTCAATGTCATCCATGTCACTATCTTTCATTGCTTCATAAACCTCACCAAGCATATCCTTGCTTTTTTCCACTTTAGTGACCAGCTCCTCCGCATCTGCAGCCAATTGGGTTGGAACAATGAATTTCATAATTTCTTCATGCGGATTCATGATGGCAAGTGCCATTTTAAGCGGGTTTCCCGGTTTCCCTTCACAGACCTGTTCGGCGATCTCAATTGCAGCTTTTATATCGGATACACTGCCTCCGATAATCAAACTGACCAGTCTGCCACCCAGGTAATTCTCTGAAGTCAGAAATTCAACGTTTGCACCTTTGCAGACAGCATCTAATATTTCTGATGCGATGGTAAAATATTGTGTTTCTATGACACCTATTGCTTCATATCGGTTCATTGTTCACCGCCTTCTGCTGTATCCGTCAGCTTTTCCAAACCTTCATATGGTCTTGGGATTACCCTGGCCGCTATCAGTTCCCCGTGTTCCACCGCAGCCTCCTGGCCCACTTCAATTGCATGCTGGACAGATGCTAAATCCCCGCGGATGATGATGGAGACCATTCCGGTCCCAATCCTTTTCATGCTTTCAATCTCGATGTATGCGGATTTGATCATTCTGTCAGCGCAGGTTAAAGCGTTTACATTTCCGACGACTTCAATGATTCCCAGTGAATGCTTCACCTGTCTCACCTCTTGCCATGACTTAAGACTTAATTTTGACCTTTCCCAGCGGAAGAAGTTTCTCGATTCCTTTCGATGCAGAAGAGATCATATGAGCAGAAATATCTGCTTCATCTATATACTTTGCGGCTTCATGTTCTGCAGCTTCCAGAGCAACTTTAACATCCGAGACCGATCCGGTGAATTTCACCTGGATTACGACCGGTATTGGTGCATGATCGCCAGCGGCAGGATTATTGCAGTCCATTCCTTCGATCTTTATGTTCGCCGCCTTGCAGGCCTGGTTCATTGCTGCCAGGGCGACACTGTATCCTTGCACTTCCAATAACCCAATTGCATTCCCCATCTTCCATCACCTACCCTATGATTCGAAATCCACCCTCAGCTAACACACAGCGCCTTTGTCTTGTAAAAGTTTTCGCCGAAGTGATCCCTTCACCCGTAGGCCCGGCGATCGTCATCGTTGTAAAGCCTTCGCCCCCAAACCCAACTCCAGCTAGAGATGAAGCATTTTTTACAAAAATGGTCGTCTCGACTGCTCTTGCAAATCGCGTTAGATGATCAACATTCTTGGAGTGCATAATAGCCGTATGGCGATTTCCATGCTCCGCCTTCACTGCAAAATCAATTGCCTCATCCAATGACTTAGTCCGCACTAGTGGAAGGACTGGCATCATTTGCTCCAGCTGGACAAATGGATGATCAAACTCAACATCACATATAAGCAATCTGACCTCACCGTTAGTTACAACTCCCAATTCTTTTAGAAAAGCTGATGCCGGCTGGCCGACCCATTTTTTCGCCACATGGTACTCTCGCTTTGAGTCAAGCGAACATCCCTGGGCCACTTGCTTTTCGTTTTCCTCAAGCGCAAAGCTCATTACTTTCTCCAGCTGATATTGATCGAGCATGTATGCTCCGTTGTTCAGCATATGAAAAACTAAGTCATCAGCAGCTGAGTCAAGGACAAACACTTCTTTTTCGGCGATGCACAGGATGTTGTTATCAAATGATGCTCCATCGATAATCGATTTTGCAGCATGTTCCAAATCAGCGGTATCATCCACGATTACCGGCGGGTTGCCTGCTCCAGCTCCAACCGCCTTTTTACCTGATTTAAGGAGTGTTTTTACGAGACCGGGACCACCTGTTCCAACTAACATCCGAACCTTCGGGCTTTCAATTAAGACCTGCATCGTATCCAATGTAGGATTGCCAACCATTGTAATCAGGTTTTCAGGTCCTCCTGCAGCCTTGATTGCCTTATTTAACAACCGGACCATATAAGCACAAGAGTTTTTAGAAGAAGGATGGACATTGAACACGACTGCATTCCCGGCAGCGAGCATTCCAATTGAGTTATTAAGGATGGTTTCAGTCGGATTTGTCACCGGCGTCACTGCCCCAATCAGTCCGAATGGCGCCTCCTCGACGATTGTTAAACCATCATCACCTGAGAATGCCTCCGTTTTCAGGATTTCAGTACCCGGTGTATGTAAAGCTGTTAATTCATGCTTGGCAATTTTATCGACGACATTGCCAAGTTTTGTTTCCTCATAGACCATATTGGCGAGATTTTCTTTTTCCACTAAAACCGCCTGCCGCATGGAAGAGACAATTCTTTCCCGGTCCTTCAGCTGGAATTGTCTCATATATTCAAGCTGCGCCTTGTGGCCTGCCTCGACTGCGTCCTCCATCGAAGCGAACACTCCAAGGTCCCCTTGCGGTTGTATCGTAGATGTCTCTTGCCTTGCTGCAGCTGCTATCTGCTGCTCAGGATGGACAGCCTGCTTCATCTTCAGAGGAGCGTTAGCAGATGGCGGGATCTCTTTCATCACAGCTTCAACATTTTGCAATACAGATTGAACGATTTTTTGGATATCCTGTTCAGAAATCTGGGTGCTCAAAGTGCTTCCCCCTTACTTAAGATATTTTTTCAATACATCTTCTGTAACCTTCCTGACGATTGATTCAATCAGTTGGTCATTGCTTTGTACGGACTCTGCTTTTTCAGCTGTCCTCACTTTTCCGCCTTGCTCACAGGTAGGAATTCCACCCGTTTTGATGCCCATCTTTTCACGGATGTCGATCAAATCGGATATCTGTGCACAGTTTAGCTCATTGGTCTTGTTGATAATATTGTTGGAGTACATGAGCATGAGCGCATAGTGTTCAAGTGATTCCATGCGGTAATAGGCTTGCATCAGGTCGCTTCCCCACGTAAGCGCACCGTGGTTGGCAAGGAGCACTGCATTGTAATCCTTACAATATGGAGCGATGGAATCTGGAACTTCCTGTGTCCCAGGCGTAGCATACGGTGCCACTGGTACAGTTCCTAAAATGACGACCGCTTCTGGGGAAACTGGCTGATCCAGGCTGATGCCCGCAATCGCGTATGAAGTTGCTACAGGAGGATGAGCATGGACCACTGCATTCACATCGGGATTTTCATGATAGACACGCAAGTGCATCTTCACTTCTGATGAAGGCTTTAACTTGCCGGAAATCACTTTTCCTGATAAGTCCATTTTCACCATCATGTCCGGCGTCATGAAGCCCTTGCTCACTCCAGTAGGTGTCGTCCAAATCGTATTAGGACCTACTTTTACAGAAATATTGCCATCATTGGCTGCGACAAAATTCTTGTTGTATACTCGTCTGCCAATCTCACAAATCAGTTTTTTTGCCTCGAAATCAGACAGATACTTGTTGTTCGTAACCATCTATTACATCTCCTAACTATTCACTTACAAAAGGGTTCTGTGAAACAATAAAAATCTTTAAAAACCCCAATCTTCTTACTTTAATATTCTTACTTTACCTTAGTTTTGTCAATGTTTATTTCTGTTTTGTTGTGATTTACCCCACAAAAACCACATAAACAAACAACAGACCATAACGAATTCAGATTATTACAGTTAAAAAGAGCGCCATCTAGCCTGTACTTCCTCCTCCCAACCTATTAAAATGCCATATAAACCTTTTAAGTAGTTGATTAAAATAATAACCATCACAGTGTTCTTCTTCTCTATATAAACCCAAACAAAAGTGGTATAATACAAAATAACTAATGGCATTAAGGAGAATACAATGTTACACGTAACCCGCAAGAGTAAAATAAAAGAATTGATCATTGAAAAGAAAAGCGTGACCGTTTCTGAGCTGACGAAAATGTTTAAAGTAACGGAAGAAACGATCCGGCGTGATTTGAAGCAACTGGAGGATGAAGGGCTTCTAACCCGTACCTATGGCGGAGCTTATATTTCTGAAGGAGTGCAAAACGACGTCGACGTGAACCTGCGTGAATTCATCCACGTTGAAGGGAAGAAGAAGATCGCTGCCAAAGCACTTTCCTATATAAAAAGCGGTGATTCCATATTCCTTGACGCTTCGACTACATCACTTGTCATTGCCGGGCTGATATCCGACCAAAAATTAACCGTAGTTACGAACTCGATCAAAGTTGTGACCACACTGATGGGCAACCCAAATGTTAAATTAGTGGTCATCGGAGGTACTTTGGCGGGTTCCTCTTTATCGAATCTAGGCCGGAATGCCGAAACTAATATGGAACATTACTTTTTCGACACCGCCTTCATCTCTTGCCGCTCTGTCAGCCGGGCGCACGGAATCACAGACTCCAATGAACAGCAGGCAGTCATTAGAAAGATTGCAGCTGATCACGCAAATAAAGTCTTCCTAATTGCCGATTACACAAAATTTGATAAAACTTCTTTCACTACTATTTGCGGCTTTGAGGACATCAACGCTGTCATCGTAGACGAAAATCTGCCAAGGGAATGGCACGATTTCCTGAGAGACAAGGGCGTTGAGCTTGTGGAGTGTGAGTGAAGAAAACATAAAAACAGGTCGCCTATGTTGGTGACCTGTTTTGCTTGAGAGAAAGTTAGTGCATTAACAGAACAATTTATCTACTGTGTTTGAAAAATAAGAGGAATAATTCCGTTTAAATTGGGAAATATGCATATTTCCTTAAAAATAAGCTGAGTTTTTCCGCCTATACGAACCAAACCTTTAAAATTCGGCTTATTTAGAGTAGTTAACCGGAATTCCTCCGCTTATATCCGCTTCTTATGCTTCCTCTATATAAATAACCGGAAATTCTCCGCCTATTAATTCTCATGTCTTACGTTTTCCTTTTCCGTAACAATACCAGCGCACATGTCCCCACCACAAAAAAATAAGCCAGCAGATTTCTCTGCCAGCTCTTTCACATACTATTTCTTAAACATCTTCGGAAGACTCTCAGTAAACGGCGCATACGCGATTCCGTTTTCCGTGACAATCCCTGCAATCAAACTATGATCTGTTACATCAAAGGCCGGGTTGTAGGTTTGTACATCTTTTGGACCCATCGGTTTTTCATACCACTGTGTCGTGATTTCTTCCGCTGGACGCAGTTCGATATGGATGTCGTCGCCCGTTTTGCATTCCAGGTCGACTGTTGATAGCGGTGCGCACACGTAGAATGGAATGTTGTAGTGTTTCGCAAGGATGGCTACACCAGATGTCCCGATTTTATTGGCTGAATCCCCGTTTGCCGCAACACGGTCACATCCGACAAGTACCGCCTGGACTTTTCCTTCCTTCATGACAATGGATGCCATGTTATCGCAGATCAAGGTTACATCAACACCAGCTTCCTGAAGCTCCCAGGCAGTCAATCGTGCACCTTGAAGCAGCGGGCGTGTTTCATCAGCAAACACCTTGAAATCGTATCCTCTTTCCTGGTCAAGGTATATTGGCGCAAGCGCTGTACCATACTTGGCAGTCGCAATAGTACCAGCGTTACAGTGCGTGAGAATTCCCATACCCGGCTCTAACAATGACAGAGCATACTCGCCAATTGACTCGCACACCTTCTCATCCTCAGCACGAATCAATTCTGATTCCTCTTTTAATGCAGCCTTCACTTCAGACGCACTCTTTCCCTCTTCCCCTTTAAATCGGGCTTCCATGCGGTCAAGCGCCCAGAACAGATTCACAGCTGTAGGACGGGAAGAGGCAAGATAATCCTTCGCCTTCTTAAAGTCTTCATACAGTTCTTCATAAGATTCAGCCTCGGATTTCTTCGTGCCAAGATACACTCCGTACGCGGCCGCAATCCCGATTGCCGGCGCACCCCTTACTTTCAAAAAGTAAATCGCATCCCAAATATCCTTTAGTTCCTTCAATTCAAGAAACTTCTTTTCATTTGGTAAAAGTGTCTGGTCCAACAAGACGAGCATATCTCTCTCATCATCGAGCCGGACCGATTGAATTGCATCCACTGGTCTTTCCATTCGCACTACCTCCTAGATGTTGTTGAAACTTTCTTTCACGACATTGATAAAATCTTCACCAGTTTTCAAAGTTCCTCTTTCCATGATGAATCGCTTACCAGCTGTCAGGCACTCTTTCTCTGCAGCTGCACGTTTTTCTGCATCCTCAATGGAGGTTATGTCTTTTACATGGGCAAGCCCGATGATTCGGCGGCAAAGCTCAAGTCCTGATACAGCAGCTGTATCACGCAGGACAGAATCCAAATAGTACTCTTTAAAGCCTTCGTAACGTGCCGTACGGTCCGTCGCTTTTTCATCCCATGCTTTAACAAACTTCTCTTTAAAAAGATCGACAATATCAATAATCGTGTTTTGAAGATATTCCATTTGGTCTTCCCTTTGTTCCGCATCCTCAATGGTGTACTTCGCATTCGCCAGCGCGAAAGTGAGGTTGGCAATGACATTCCCTACGTCATATCCAGCAGGACCATAAAACGCGAATTCAGGATCAATTACTTTTGTAGAATCTTCTTTTATAAAAACTGAACCTGTATGGAGATCGCCATGCAGAAGCGACTGAGCATTCGTCATGAATTCGAACTTTAGCTTAGCTGTTTCAAGTTGAAGCGCTTTGTCATTCCAGATCGTTTCCTGGACGAAATCTCGTGAAGCCGGGAATACATCGTTACGCGGACAATCATAGAATGGCTCTGTGTACACAAGGTCCTCCGTGATTTCACATAGCTCTGGATTCACAAAGCTTTTTACCAGCTCTTTCTTTTCCTTATGCTCGACGACAACATCCGAAGTCAGCAAAAGTGTATTGACCATATATGTAGTGATGTGGTCTGCGAATAACGGGAACTTTTTATGGTTCATCAAAGCCGTACGCATGATTTCGTGATCTGAAAGGTCTTCCATCGCACAGCAATTCATGACTGGGTCATAACCGTATATTTCCGGGACAAACCCAGGCGCCAGCTTGTTCTGAAGCTCAAGGATTTCACTTTCAATCCGATTTCTGTCAGGCGAAAGCTTGAACTCATCCGATATTCTCGCCACAGGTCCGGCTTGTTTAACGATGACAGACTTCTTGTTCTTTTCATCTACTAATCTGAAAACATAGTTCAGGTTGCCGTCGCCAATCTCCTTGCAAGTAAGCTCCGCATCTTCGTCAAAAAAGTTGAGTCGAGTCTTAGCATATTCAATTGCATCTGCTTCTGTCATTGTAAAATACTCAGTTGTAAAAATAGCCATCTTTTATTCCCCCACTTTACTTTTGTTTATAGTAAGTAAGCGCCAATGCAAATGCCAACACTGTTCCTTTTACAATATCCATTGCGTAATACGGAACAGACATCATGACAAGTCCATTCGCCAGGATTCCGATTAGTACCGCCCCGACAAATGTACCCAGTGCGTTCGGCTTTCCAGCTCCAAAGACGGAGAAACCGATGAATGCTGCTGCAACCGATTCCATCAGATATGGAGCACCAGCATTGATTTCAGCGGTCATTACACGAGAAGCGAGAACAATTCCGCCGATCGCTGCGAATGTAGCCGAAAGCAGATAGGCTGCAATTTTATACTTATTAACCGGAATACCGGAAAGTCTTGCTGCTTCCTTGTTTCCGCCGATTACATACATATATCTTCCGTGCTTTGTGTATGTCAAAAGGATATGGACCAGGATAACGACCACAACCATGATCAGGATAATCCACGGAACCTGCCCTATTTTTGCGAATAACGGGCTGATGGTGCCTTCCGAGAAAGTCCCATCAGGCATGACCATGTTCTGTGAAACGGTTGCACCTTTTGTATACGTCAGGGCAATACCCTGTATGATGAACATTGTCGCCAGAGTCATCAGCATATCAGGAATCTTCATTTTCACGATCATGAACGAGTTCAATCCACCGACAATCAAAGCAGCGGCAATGGCTGACAGGATTGCGATGAAGGTATTCTGCGAGAACCATACGAACATCGAAATGACGACCGCATTCGATAAAGAAGCGACAGAACCTACGGAAAGGTCAAAACCATCGACCGTCAGTGAAATCGTAATACCAATGGCGATAATCGTTACAATCGAGATCGAACGCAGGATGTTGATGATGTTATTCGTCTGTAAAAAACTTGGATTCGCGATTGCAAAGACTGCAATCAACACAAAAATAGTAAGAATCGTTCCGTACTTATATAAAAAATCAAAAAAGTCGAACGTCTTTCTTACTGGCTGTTTGGATGGAGCTGGATTCGGAACGCTCATCTCACTTGCCTCCTGTTGAATAGAATAATAGTTCTTCTTCGTTGGTCTTCGCCGTTTCCAGCTCTTTAGAGATCTGCCCATCATAGACGACATAGACGCGGTCAGTGATCCCGATGATCTCGGAAAGTTCGCACGACGCATAAATGACTGCTTTCCCACGCTGGGCAAGTCCGGAAATCAACTCGAAAATATCCTTTTTTGCACCGACATCGACACCCTTTGTCGGTTCATCAAAGATATATACTTCCGCATCCGTGAGAAGCCATTTGCCGATGGCGACTTTTTGCTGGTTGCCGCCTGACAAATTCTGCACCTTCGTGTCTTCGGACGGAGTTTTGATGCCCAGGCTGCCGATCATTTCCCTCGCCTTGACTTTCTCTCCTTTAAAATCCAGGAAGCCAAGGAACTTTGTGAAACGGTTCAGATTGGCAGAACTCAAATTGCTCGACACAGGCTCAGCGACAAGAATCCCTTCTTTTCTCCGTTCTTCCGGGACAAGGGCGATCCCCTGTTTAACCGCTTGGTGAGGGTTCTTAATCTTTAATGGTTTCCCTTTAAGGATGATATCCCCAGCCGATTTCCTGGTGGCACCGAACAGCGTTTTGCATAGTTCCGTCTTCCCAGCCCCCACAAGCCCGGCGACTCCGAGAACTTCCCCTGCCCTTACATGCATGGAAATCCCCTTGACAACCCCTTCGTCATGAAGATTTTTCACTTCGAGAAGCGTATCGCCAATCGTCACCTGATTTTTCGGGAACTGGTCATCCAGCTTCTGACCAAGCATATATTCAATCACTGTGCTCGGTGTTGTTTCTGCGATTTTTTCCTTGATGACGAATTGACCATTCCTCATAACTGTTATCTCATCACAGATATCAAACAACTCAGGCAAGCGGTGGGAAATGAAGATGACCCCCACATTACGCTTCTTGAGGTCACGAACGATTCGGAATAACTCGTTTGTTTCGGAATGACTCAGCGGAGCTGTCGGCTCATCAAGAATCAAAAACTTACAATCTTTTAAAATAGACCTGGCAATCAGGACCATCTGCTTCTCAGCTAGCGTCAGTTCGCTGACAAGTTTTTTCGTAGGTACCTTAACATTCATACTGGCAAGGATATCAGCAGCTTTACGGTGTATTTCCTTCCAACTTACGATTTGCTTTTTCCCCATATCATTCACGGTTTCGTTCAGCATGATATTCTCGCCAACGGTCAAATAAGGGATTAATGCCGTGTCCACTTCCTGATAGACGATTTGGATTCCATAATCCTGAGAGTCCTTCGGCGTGCGAATATCAATTTTCTCACCATTAAGGTAGATCTCACCGGTGTAATGGTTATAAGCTCCAGAAAGCACCTTCATCAAAGTTGATTTACCAGCACCATTAGCGCCAATCAGTGCATGTGTCGTACCAGTTTCCGTTGAGAAGCTAACATCGTCCAGGGCCTTTACTCCTGGAAATTCAATTGTGATATTCTTCATTTCCAGCAACGTTCTAGTCACAGTTCTTTCCCACCTTCCGGCAATTGCACTTGTAAAGCAAACACTCTCTTAAAGGGTATCTATAAGAGAGTGCGCTTCCCATGTACCTTCAATGAATCAAGATACTTATTTCTTATAATGATCTTTTAAAGTTTTCATCCAATCTTCTTCGAAAGCATCAGACTTGCCCCATCCATCGATGATATCAGCAAGAGTCTGCATATTCACATTTTCTGCAGATTGAAGTGATTCTTGGTCGATTAATGATGCTTCAAGGTCATAGGTCTGTGGAGTTTCTTCATCAGCTAGCTTCTTCGCAAGAATTCTCATATTCACTTCGCCAATCAGCTTAGGATCAACAGCCGCTGTATATGCCCACGGACTTCCTTTTTCCTGCATCAATTGAAGGTCAGCGTTTGAAACGTCAATACCGTAAATCTTGATTTCATCTCTGCTAGCTTCCTTGATTGCACGAGCTGCACCAATCGCGAACGCATCCCAAGTAGCGGAAAATTGCGTCAATTTCACCTTTCTTGTGCTTGTTAAGCATGGCAGCAACAGCGTTCTGTGTCTGGACAGATGTATCAGCAGCAGCAACACCGAAGCGTTCCACTTCTTTTAGGCCAGGATTCTTTTCAAGTACATCTTTATATACATTGTTACGTCTAACCATTGGCGGGAATCCATCAACCCAAAGGTAAACTATATTTCCTTCACCATTTGTCTCTTTAACTAACTGATCCAAAGCAAGCTTTGCAAGCGCTTCGTCATCTTGAGAAGTTAAAGTAACGCCATCAACATTCATCAAATCGCCGTTTGAGTCGAAAGTAACAACACTCTTGCCAGCTTCAGTCAATTTTTTCACATCATCTACAGTAGCAGCATCATCACCATGGGAAATGATGAAACCGTCATAGTCTTCTTGGAGACCTTGCGCAATCGCATCATGGAATTTCGCTGTGTCGCCATTTGCTGTAAATACATCTACCTTGAAGCCTAATGCTTCACCTTCGGATTTAGCACCAGCAAGGAATTGAGCAGTATGGTCGTCGCCGCCAATTTTCCTGATTACCTTGATCTTCATATCATTTCCATCTTTGAACACTTCAGGGACGTTTTCGAAGCTGACTTTTTCGTTCCCTTTCGTAGTCTCTGATCCACCCGAAGAGCAGCCCGTTAACAATAAGCTCATAGCCATTGCTGAAACGGCAACAGTTTTAAAGAAGTTTCTTTTCTTCATCTTTATTCCCCCTAAATTTTTGTTGGATTCCAGTCTATCGAGCCATATGTATCTCTGTCATTCCTAATAGATAGAGGAATCTACCGTGAAGCGCTTTCATGTTTGGTTAAATTTTATCATGACATTCTACCTTTCTACAATGTTTTTTTTGAATTGTTTATAATTTATTTGGTTTTCATGTCTAAAACCCACATTATTTTATTGTTTTATGTTGTTTTCAGGTATTTTTAAAACTAAGTCTTTAATTCTATTTTCATAGTATCTTTATATCATCCCCTTTGAATCTAGTAAATCTTTGATTATCTAGTAAAAAAATTATTATCTAAAACTCAACACGAAACAAACAAAAGCAAAATAAAATTTGTATAAGGAAAATGAGAATGGTAGAATCGAACATAATTTAACAGAATATTATATCAAGGAGGGAAAGAGATGTTAAAAGCAGATCGTATAAAAAAGATGAAAGTAAAAGAAGTGGATCCGAAGTTAAAGGGTAGACTTCCAGCGGGTCAGGTTCTGACAGAGAGATTTCCGATATTGCATGAAGGAGAAGTTCCTGAATATGAAATGGACACATGGGACTTTAAAATCTTTGGAGAGGTAGAAGAGACTGTCACAATGTCCTATACTGACTTGTTAAAACTGCCCCAGACAACCGTTAAATGTGATATCCATTGCGTTACAAGGTGGTCAAAATTCGATACTGAATTCACCGGCGTGAAAGTACAAGACTTATTTGAGCATTATGGGATTAAACCGAGCGGGAAGTTTGTAATGGTTCACGGTGACCACGATTACGAAACAAATCTAACAGTTCAAATGCTCCTTGACGACGATGTATTACTTGCCCACTCCTATGATGGCAAACCTCTTTCAAAAAAACACGGCTGGCCATTGAGACTGGTGTTGCCTAAATTATACTTCTGGAAAAGCGCAAAATGGGTCCGGGGTTTTGAATTCATGGAAGAAGATAAAAGAGGATTCTGGGAAAGCAACGGGTTCCACAACAACGCCAATCCGTTCAAAGAAGAAAGATTCTCAAGCGACGACATGTACCTGCCAGAGGATGAATGGGAAAAGAAGGATTTTGATTGAATGAAGACCTATAGAAAAGGGAGAAAAACAGAAATTGTTTTTCTCTTTTTTCTATTTATTAAGCATTCTTAACCCATGGGTAACCCATAAAAGCTACATCCGAGGTCAGCCATTATGAGAATGGCAATGATCTATCAACTCCTTCTGTTCTTGAGAATGGTAACGATCTACCAACTCCTTCTGTTCTAAGGATATCTTCTTGGCATAATCACGCACAGCTTTTTAAAAGATTGAGGGTTCTTTGCAATGGAACTTCTTAATATATGACTATAATAAGATGAATAAAAAATGAAGCAAAAGATCCTTTCCCTTTTTCTCTCTTCATTTCAATTTTCTGATTATCCTCACATATTCTTCACAAATCTTTAACTTGCTCAGTGTTTCACATTTTAGACACCGATTTATTAATAATCTCTATTATAATAGTGATATATCATAAATATCTCAACATACTAATCCTTTAGGAGGACTCACAAATGGAAACGAATAAAAAAATGACGGCAAAAGAATTTTGGAATCACATCCTCGCCGGACTGAGTATCGGGATTGTCGTAGCCCTTGTACCGGGAGCATTACTAGGCGAACTTGCTAAAGCACTCCTCCCTTACTTTTCCGGTGCACAATATATAATTGATATTACTAGTTTAGCAATAAGAATGTTGCCTATGGTCATTGGTATCACGATCGCCATGCAGTTTAAGTTTACACCGATTCAAACTTCTTCTGTTGGAATTGCGACCGTCGTTGGCTCAGGTGTTGCGATAAGCGGCGAAAAAGGAGCATTTATATTTGCTGGGACCGGAGATGTCATTAATGCTGGTTTAACGGCTGCCTTTGCTGCAGCACTTGTATTGTTGATCGGCACCCGACTAAAAGCTTATACAATTCTACTAGTTCCTACTATTGTAATCACAGTTGCTGGCATTGCAGGAATTATTACACTTCCTTATGTAAAATTAATCACAAGTTTTGTTGGTGAAATCATTTCTAATTTCACCACATTACAGCCTATTTTAATGGGCAGCTTGACAGCCATTTCTTTTGCCTTACTGATAGTTTCTCCTATTTCCACAGTTGGCGTTGCGACCGCCATTGCTCTTGCAGGAATTGGCTCAGGTGCTGCTAACCTGGGAATTGTTGCTGCTGGCTTCGGATTAGCAATTGCTGGATGGAAAGCTAATTCTGCTGGTACTTCTGTAGCACACTTCTTAGGTTCACCAAAAATGCAGATGGTCAACTTCATGAAAAGACCAGTCATGATTCTGCCTATCGTATGTAATGCTGCTATTCTTGGTGCTCTTGCTGGGATTTTCAACATACAAGGTACGCCAATGAGCGCTGGCTTTGGTTTCTCAGGATTAATTGGGCCAATCAATGCCCTGAATCTTATGGAAAACGGATGGTCGGCTACGAATCTCCTTTTAGTAGGAACTATTTTCATCATTCTGCCAATCGCATTGGGATTTGCTTTTAACTACATTTTCTCAAAAGTAACCAAGAAAGTTGCACCGGAAGATTATAAATTAAAATTCGAATAGGAGAATGAAACCATGAATATACTTGCCTACTGCGTTCGCCCTGATGAAATGGAAAGCTTCAAGAAATTCTCCAGCCTTCTGGGGCATCAAGTAACCATCGTACACGAATCTTTCAGCCCCCATAATGCTGCCCTGGCCAAGGGATATGATGGAATCTCCATTTTAGGAAATTGTAATGCGAATGCTGAAGCAATCGAAGAAATCGCAAAGACAGGGGTCCGATACCTAGCTACACGATCCGCTGGCATTAATAATATTGATCTGGATGCAGCAGCCAAGTGGAATATAAAAGTCTCAAATGTACCAGCATATTCACCAAACGCTGTTGCTGAGTTTGCCGTAACCTCTGCTCTTTGCCTGGCCAGAAATATCAAGCAAGCCATCCACAGAGTAGAAGAACAAAACTTCAGCCTTGCAGGTCTAATTGGATTCGAATTGCGAAAAAAAACCATCGGATTCATCGGTACCGGACGGATCGGCGTAACGGCAATCAAAGCTTTTTCAGGATTTGGCGCAAAGATGATCGGATATGATTTGTATCCAAATGAAGAAGCGAAGAAGTATATTGACTACGTTACACTTGACGAATTATTCGCTCAAGCGGACATCATCTCTTTACACTGCCCATTAACAGAAGAGAACCACCATCTTATCAGCAAGGAAAACATCAATAAAATGAAAGATGGCGCAATCATCATCAATACGGCAAGAGGAGCTTTAATGGATGCCCCTGCCATAATCGAAGCCTTGAAAAACGGAAAATTAGGAGGACTTGCAACAGATACCTATGAATTCGAAGTAGGAATCTTCCATCATGACCACTCCAAGGATCGTATTAATGATCCAGTGCTGCAAGAACTGATCAACCTGCCCAATGTCCTGGTCACACCGCATTATGGCTTTTACACTGATGAAGCAGTAGCCAATATGGTGGAATTCTCCCTTACGAACCTGAGAGACTTTGAAACAACAGGAGTTTGCAATAACGAATGTAAAGCATTACAACAGGTATAAGAAAAAAGAGACATAGGGACCCCTATGTCTCTTTTTTCGTACCAATACCAATCAGCAGGTTAGCAAAAAACGCCGCCCGTTCAGGGATTGAGCTGATGATGATATGTTCGTTTCTTGCATGGATTCCGTCTCCAATGGTACCGAGTCCATCTAAGGTCGGGATTCCCATATTGGCTGTGAGGTTTCCGTCACTGCCTCCTCCAACAGAGGCTTCTTTTAGCTTGAAGCCTTCTTCTTTTGCTGCTTCTTTGGCAGTCTGGAATAGATCTTTTGTATCTTGGTTTCGTTCCATCGGCGGGCGGGAGATGCCACCTGTGACGTCGATGCTTGTTCCCTCTGTGAAAGGTGTCAGTTCATAAATGATTTCATCAATTCTTTCCTGTTCTTCACTGGTTTTCGCCCGTACATCGATGCCAATCTCTGCATGATCAGCCACGACATTTAGCTTGCCTCCGCCTTTAACAAATCCAACATTGACGGTAGTTCCAACGTCGTAATCGGTTAAGGACTCTAAAAAATCGATGGTCTTCGCAGCCTCTTGAATAGCACTGGCTCCTTCATGATGGTTATTGCCAGCGTGGGCAGCCTTGCCTGTAATATCAATAAAATAACGCGATGAACCCTTTCTTGCCGTCTTTAAGGCACCGGTCCGAACAACCGGTGGTTCCGTAACCAATGCATATTGGCAATCCTTCGCTATCTCTTCAATGACATAGCGTGATGTCGGGCTGCTCACCTCTTCTTCACTGGTAAAAAGGAAGATAATTTTCTTTGAACACGGGATGTTCAGTTCCTTAATGGCTCTTATTGCCCAAATCGCTTGAACAAGACCGCCCTTCATATCCAATATTCCAGGTCCATATGCAAGATCGCCTTCGATTTTAAACTTTAACTCTCCAGGCTCCCATACTGTATCAAAATGGGAAAGAATTAAGATGGTTTCGTCTCCTTCCCCGAATTCAAATTTCAGATGATTTCCGTACTTCTCTTCTTCCAGCACTTCTGCCCGTTTACCAAAGTAGCGGTATAAAAGCTCCCGAATCCTGTTCCCGCACTGATCGACGAGTTTTTTATTCAATGATGGAGAATCACATTCAACCAGAAACTTGATATCATCTAAAATCTCTTGCACATGGTCCTCCATAAACTCCCTTATGGAATCCATTAGTATCACGCTGCTTTCTTATATGTGTTTGAAAAATCTATGCCTCATTTTATTACGGTTTTACCATTATAACATTTACAGTATTTGTTGGTGCGCAGGATGACGGTTCGTGCATTTTTTTCTCTATTCAAAAAGCTCGACTGCTATTAAGCTATCGAGCTTGTTACTTGGGATTATTGAGCAGATTCGTCACCATGTCACTTCCCCTTGCTTCCAAAAATCCCCCCCCTTTACTTTATAATAAGTATATCCATAAAAAGAATAAGACGAAGGAGGCACTTCGTTTTGAAAAGTGAAACAAAATTGTATGGTTTACCAAAAGAAAGTTTTTATAAGCTCATTAACATTTTTACAGAGTACTCAAATAGTATAGATAAAGTAATCTTATTTGGCTCAAGAGCAAGAGGTGACTATAATTTCGCTTCTGATATTGACTTGGCCATTAAATTTAAAAACAAGAATGAGGAGCTTGTTCGTATAAGTGATATGCTGTCAGAAGCAAATATTATATACACTTTGGATGTCATTGATTATGATCAAATAAGCAATACGGTATTGATAGACTTTATTGACAAGGAAGGAATCATTTAATTTTCGACAAACTCGAGCGGAAAAGTGGTGGATACTATAAACAAAATGATGGTTAAAATGAAGGATCTGGCAAGAGCTCTTTCTACGTTGAAAGAAAGCCTTTCAAGAGACCCTGAACAGGATGACATTGTCATAGATGCTACCATTCAACGATTCGAATTTACATATGAGTTATCCTGGAAGCTTATGAAGTCCTATTAAGAATATTCCGGTGTGACAGAATTATCGAGTCCGAGAAGCACAATAAAAGCGGCATTCAAGGAAGGACTCATAACAGATGGTGAGCTTTGGCTAAAAATGCTGGAAGACCGAAACAGAACCCCCCCACACATACGATGAAGCTACCGCGTTAGACATATATAACATTATAAAAAAAATTTATATCACCCTATTAGATGATGCCTGCAAGACCAGGAGAAAAACATATCTCAAAATTAATGTTTTAATTGGGACGACTCTTGTATAGCTGCTGGCAGTTATACAGGAGTCGTCTTTTTCATTCTATGGATTATATAAAGAGTCAGTAAACTCTTCAATTTCCGGACAGGTCATACCGTCAACTTCCGGAAATTCGAGGGTGTCAAAAACACCTGACTATTAAAACAATAAATTTCAAGACAGAAACCTCAACCGAACTATCTCGACTCCCAATTGAGATATAAGAACCGTGATGTCTGTGTCGCCCCCTATTGCGACGCCAAAACAGTTATGGTGTTTCACCCAAACTCCTCCACCTTACAAAAATGATGGAGGATTTTTTTACTGGTAAAGAGCTTGGCGACGGCTGGTAAAATATTGGCGTAGAGTGGTAAAAAATATGGCGCAAGTGATAAATTCCTTTCACATTCATCATTTATTGCAATTCCATATAAATTAAGTTACTTGATAAATTAAATCGCCAATACCCAGATATCCTGATCATGAGTAAACTATTTCGACTCTTCAAATAAAACACGTCAGCCGTCCCTGTGTTTCATCGCAACAAGCCAAGGCACCATCAACACAAACCAAGTCCTATCAATCTACGCAAGAGAAATAAAGCCCAGCCAACTCAACTTAAACAAAACTAAATTCGCCACCATAAACGAAAACAAAATCTACAGTACAAGGGACTTCGAATAGTATATCTATCATACACAAACAACAAAAAACAGATCAGAACTCATTCCGACCTGGTTTTAGGTTATTTTCAATTATGAAATGCAAAGAGACCGTCCATCTTTCGAAAATTTCGTAACTGAAAAGGAGCAAAAGGTACGTCCCCATGCTTATTCATGCTTATTTGAATACTAACAATACAACTAATTCGACCCTCGAATGAAACACGAGAACGGTCCCTTTGTTTCCCCATCTGAACCAACCTCATGTCCCTCTTCTCACCCATAGAATAATTTGCTAATATAAGGACTAGTGCTAAATCTTCCAACTATGGGAAGGAATATGGATATGAGAGAGAATAAAATTAAGAAAAAGCCTGCTTGGCTTAAAGTAGTGGGGATTACAATTCTTGTCTTCTTTGCTGCTGTGGGTGGCTATGCTTTTTATGTATATAATTCATTGACGAATGCTGTTGATACGATGCATCAGCCCATCGACCGGGAAAAGTCGGAGAAGCGTCCAACACCGGTTACTTTAGAAGAGGAGCAGCCTTTTTCTGTTCTAATGCTTGGAGTCGATGAGCGCGAAGGGGACCGTGGCCGTTCTGATACACTAATTGTGCTGACCGTGAACCCTTCTACCCAAACGACCAAAATGCTCAGTATTCCTCGGGATACGAGAACCGAAATTGTCGGCAAGGGGTTTGAAGATAAGATAAACCATGCCTATGCATTTGGCGGAGTAGAAATGTCGATGGATACAGTAGAAAACTTTCTTGATATCCCGATTGATTACTATATGCAAATCAATATGGAGGGGTTTCGGGACATAGTAGATGCTACCGGCGGAGTGACGGTAGAGAACGATCTGGATTTTACGTATGCTGGCGTTCATTTTCCCAAGGGTGAGATTGTATTAAATGGAGAAAAGGCCTTGAAATACTCACGTATGCGTTATGAAGATCCACGCGGAGACTTCGGCCGCCAGTCACGGCAGCGCCAAGTAATACAAGCAGTAATCAAACAAGGTGCGAGCTTCTCTTCCTTGACAAAGTTTGATGAAATTTTCGAAGCGATCGGCCAAAACATTAAAACAAACATGAAATTTAATGAGATGGTAGATATTCAGTCAAACTATAAAAAAGCTGCCAAAAACATAGAGCAAATGGAAATCAGCGGAAGCGGGACTAAGATTGATGGAATCTATTACTACGTCGTATCAGATGAGGAGCAGCAAAAATTACAGCAAACACTGAAAGAGCATTTACAAGTAAAATTAGATTGAATTGACTTTGGTTTAAAGGGATATTCCTTTTTCTGTAAATTATTAGGGGTGGATTACCTATGGTGTTATTTCAATCTATTATTATACTATTTTTGGGCAAAATTACTGAAAAGTAATGACGCAAAGCTACAGGGGCCTCTGTCATCGACAAAGCCTGCCAGCTGCCATCAAAATAAATGAAGGAGATTATTTGATGTCTACAGAATATCAATGGCTTACACCTGAAGCAAAACAGCAAAGGAAACGAAGAAAGCAAATCATCATGTACGGGACTTTCATTCTTCTTTCTGTATTGTTGAGTGCCATCGTTACGATAGCCACCAACCAATTATAACGATTGAGCACCTGATAAAATTCAGGTGCTTTTTTTTATTTTGAACGGTAAAGTCATGCTATTATTCATCTCCACTAACCAATTAGATTAAAATCTCTCATTTTTATATTAAGAACAATAAAATTCATTTAAAAGAACGAAAAAGTAAGAAATAATGAGTATTAACTAGTAAAATGGTGAAATATGCTTAAAAAAGAACGAAAATGAACAATATTACTAGTTGTCTGTTCTTTTTAAAGAACATATAATTTAAATTGCAAGAGATTTACATACTCTTAAAAAAATGGATTTTGAGGAGGAAATAAAATGGGTTTTATTTCAGGAAAGTTATTAGCAGGACTAACAGCAGGGGCACTTACTGTATCTGGGGTTGCTTACACAGGAGGTCAATATCTTGATGATATCAAAGCAAATATTGACGCAGTAAAAGAGAAAGCAGCACTAATGCACGATGAAGCATATACGAAAGCACAAATCGCCAACGAATTTGTTAATCAAAAAAATGCTGAAATCGATCGCTTGGAAGCGGGTTATGATGCTCTAGAAGATGAGCTTGAGAAAGCCAACTTAGAAATTACTGAAGGACAAGCAGGGTTGGATGCAAAAGATGCAGACCTACAAGAAGCAAATGCTGATATGACTGCTCTTAATACGTACAGTGCGGCTGCTGTTGCAACTGTAAACAGTTTACCTGACCTTGGGGGAATCGCAGATAGTGACTCTGTAGTTAAAGGAAATGAGCTAGTAATCTCCCTAGTCAGCAGCCAAACAATTGAGAAAAAGTACAAAGTCGTGAATAAAAACGGAGTCGCCATTACAGGTACTCACAATGGCGAGGCCTTTACTGTACCAGCAGGAGACGTAATTTATGTAGCTAACAAGTCTGGTGCTGATACTTTCATTTATAATCTAGATACTCCAAATGGAGGAGTAACAACTATTACAAAAAAGAAAACGGACTGATCTTATACACTAAATAAAGGGGAAAGCTTTCCCCTTTATTTTTTCAATTATATGGAGAGGAGCTCGATCCAGCATGGGGACTATTTCAGGAAAAATCTTATCCACAATGTTATCTGCCTCTATTGTCACAACGGCAGTAGGGTACACCGGCGGCCAATACATGGATACCATCAAATCAAACATTGATACAGTCACACTCAAAGCTACTTTGTTGAATGATGAAGCCGCTACTAAGATAGAGATGGCCAATGAATTGCTGCAGCAGAAAAACAAGGATCTTTCTCTTCTAAAAGAAAAACTGGATAGGCTTAACCAGCAACTTAATGAAGCCAATGATAAATTAGCCAGGCTGGAGAAACAACAAATAGAAAACCAGACCGTCGAAAAAAGTTCGGGAGCATACACTGAAGAATCGGAAATACATACAGAACAAGAAATACATCAAACAACCGAAGAGAGCGAAGCACCTCTGGAAACAACTGAAGATCCTGTTATTTCTGATGATAACAATGACGAATCGCAGGAAATTATTGTACACACCGGAGGAGGCGAAAACACTGGTGATAGTGGAAAGTAGAGCATAGGTTTGCGTCATTTTTCTAAGATGGGCAGTTCGCTTCTGTTATCATCCATAAAAAGGCTTGGGGGAGTAGCATGAGGTTTGAGGATTTATTGAATATATGGTTGGGCGAAAGAGAGATTATAGAAGAAATAGAATGTTCTATTTGTAACCATTACGAAACTTATTACATGCATCCAAAGACTAAAAAAACGATAGGACGTTCCTGCAAAACCTGTGACTTCATTCAAAAGATAGAGTGATAGACTTACTAAAAATTTCACGAAGTCCCCATTGCTTATATTATAATTTTAGTTTCGTCAGCCATTAAATAAAAGATTGGATTGAAAGATCTCCAAATTTATTTTATTCCATTACAAGAGTCATCATGCCTCTGATCAATAAACCCTGAATCGACTCACTGTTTCCTTCAGGTCACTGCCATATCGGATAGATTTTGTGATGAAGCGGTGATTTCTTCCCTTTGGGTAGGGAATATATCAAGTGAGTCTGCCCTTCATAGCCAAAGCGTAGCGGCATCCTCTGAAGAACAGCTGGCTGCTTGCCTGACATCTGCTGGGCAGTGGCAGTGGCAGAGACCTCATCCATTTCCATCCAAGTCCTTCACGGAGTTTAAAATTAATTCAAAACTCTTTTGCGTATGTGAGACAATTCCCTAAACGGTTTCAACTTCTTCTTTCACGATGTACATCAATTCGTTTGTTTAGTTCATATCATTCTGACTCGCTTGAAGTCTTGCTTGTACGCTATCTTCATCTGCTGCAGTAGATGATTTGGCAATATTGATATGGAAGAGAAACAGTTGAGAATTAATGTAAACTAACAAAAACTATTGTCAGTTTACACTCTATTTTCAATGCCATTAATGTGGATTACACCTCAAAACGGAACGGTTTAATTTGGTCATACCCATGGTTTTTCAAGGTAAGGAATTAATAATACCTCAAAACCGCACAACCTGACCGTCAGACATCCAGGGAAACGCAGAATTCACCCATTTTCTAACAAATTTCATAACACGATAGCAGTAAAATGTACGTACCCATGTCGTTCAATGTCGCTTGCATCCCTCTGCCTATTTATTTTGTTATTTTGAGAAAAAATCGTAATATGTTAACATTTTTATGGTTAAATTATATAATATTAATTATATAATGAGAAAAAGGCGGAGGTGTTCAATATGTTAGTGCAATTTAGTGTCGGGAATTTCCTGTCTATCCGTGATGTGGCTACATTAAGTATGGTAGCAACAACTATTAGGGAGCATAAAGAGACAAATGTATTTCAAACGAACAAGAATTTACGGTTATTGAAGAGTGCAGTTATTTACGGTGCTAATGCTAGCGGAAAAAGCAATGTTTTCCAAGCATTGCGCTTCATGGCACGGTTTATTAGGAACTCTTCAAAAGAAGGTCAAGTTGATGAAGAAATTGCTGGTGTAGAAAGTTTTCGTTTGAGCACTAAATCAATTGATGAGCCCAGTTTTTTTGAAGTTGTCTTTATTCATAATGAAGTTATGTACAGATATGGCTTTGAGCTCGATTATAAAGAAGTTAAAAGTGAATGGTTATTTTATACCCCTAAGAAAGATAAAGAATATGAATTATTTCAAAGAAACGGTGAGCATTTTGACATTGATAAAAATTTTAAGGAAGGAGAGGGTCTAGATATCAGGACAAGAAATAACGCTCTTTTCTTGTCAGTAGTAGCAAATTTCAAAGGGGAAATCTCCACTCAAATTATGAAATGGTTTGGGAAATTAAATGTCATTTCTGGTCTGCAAGACGATCATTTCTCTTATACTAGACAACAATTGAAAAAAGCTTCCTTCAAAGATGAACTTCTTGATTTAATGAAAGTTGCCAATTTAGGAATTGAAGATATTGAAATTGAAGATGAGGATAATGAACTTCCCAAACCTATTGAGGAATTACTAAAAAAACTTTCCAGTATGCATGATAGTTCAGAAATCAAGGTAAACAAATTAAGCTTAAATACCTTGCATAAAAAATTTGATGAAGATAATAGATTTATTGGGTTTGAGAAGTTTCTGTTATTTCAGCATGAATCCGAAGGCACGAGAAAACTAATTTCATTATTAGGTCCTATCATTGACTCTCTTAAGAACTCGAAAGTTTTGGTTGTTGATGAACTGGATGCCAAGTTACATCCTCTTTTAACCAAGTTTATTATTCAGTTATTTAATTCCAAAGAGTATAACAACAAAAACGCTCAATTAATTTTTAATTCTCATGATACTAACCTTCTAAGTAAGGATACGTTTAGAAGAGACCAAATTTGGTTTACTGAAAAAGACCAATATGGGGCTACTGATTTATATTCTCTTGTTGATTACAAAGTTCGAAATGACGCCTCTTATGAAAAAGACTACTTACTTGGCAAATATGGGTCCATTCCGTATATTGGCACCTTCCAGTTTATTAAGAATGATAAAGAGGGTGTAGATATTGGGGAGTGATGATCTTTTTAAAAAAAGAAAAGCAGCTCGAAAAGTTGCAGATTATAGAAGAAAAACGGGGAAAAAGGGAGAAGATCGGGATTTAATTCTAATTGTTTGTGAAGGAACAAAATCTGAACCAAATTATTTCCATGGATTTAAATTAACGAACCTAACAATTGAAGGGTGCGGAGGTGACCCATTAACAGTAGTCGATAAAGCAATAAGTATTCAAACTTCAGAAAAGGCTAAAGGCAAGATATTCGACCAGGTTTGGTGTGTATTTGACAGAGATAGTTTTCCTGCCTATAGATTTAATGGAGCTCTTCAAAAAGCGGAGGCAAGAGATTTTAAGGTCGCCTATTCAAATGAAGCTTTTGAATTATGGTATGTTCTTCATTTTGAATATTTAAATACAGGTATCTCCCGAAGTGATTATGGTGATAAAATCTCACATCATATCCAAGAAGATTACCAAAAAAACGACCCATTTATCTTTCAAAAATTACAACAATTCGGAGATCAAAATCTTGCAATTCGATATGCTGCCCGCTTAGTAAATAGCTATAATCCACCAGACCCATATAATGATAACCCATCAACAACTGTTTATAAGCTTGTTGAGATCTTAAACAGGTGGTATAAGTAATATCCAGATGATAATAGAAAGAGCCTGAGCACCAATGTAATTGTGCTCAGGCCTTTTGCGATTATGACAAATGATACAAAATTTATTCCGCTCCCAATGAAGTTCCTGTTTCTCACTGGGAGCGGGACGTCTGCACTATTATTGTTGTCGTGTTTATACTTTGCGGTAAGACTGATTATAATTCCGCAACACAAAAAGAGCAAAAGGAATCCTAGTACCACCGTTTTATTCCTTCTTCATGATCTGTCCAAGAAAACTGTCCCCCTGGTCGGTTGGCGGCAAATTGAAGTAATCGCTCATGGTGGCGCCAATGTCTGCCATCGTTGTTCTTGTCCCTATATTGACACGTGCTACTTTCCTTCCGTAAATCATGATTGGAACATACTCTCTTGTATGGTTCGAATGGCCAATCGTGGGATCATTGCCGTGATCGGCCATGATGATGAGCATGTCGCTTTCTTCCATCTTCGGAAGGAATCCTTCCAGCCAGCTGTCGGTATCATTCAAGGTTTGTGCATACCACTCGGGGTCCTCTGCATGGCCAGCCAAATCTGTTTCCTGGACATTGACGAGGAATGCTGCGTCGCCATCCTCCTTCTGGAAGGTTTCCTCAAGAATGTTCAGCACCTTTTTAGTATTGACGACAGGGAAAGCTGGTCCGCTTCCATGAAGCACGTCTGCCGTTTTGCCGATTCTATATACCTTCAGGCCCTCTCTAGCGGCGATCATTGGAAATTGTCCGTCAATATTGACTCCATAACCCATATGGTAGACATCATATCCCTCTCCGTAGACTTTCGCTTTCGGTGCATCGACTCCCCATTGTCCAGGGTTCTTTTCCTTGACCACCGATAGAATTTGCTCTAGTGAGGTACGAGGGCTTCCAAAGGCAATGACCCTGCTTGTATCGACGTTCTGCCTGACAATCCTTCCAACCTTCTTCAACTGTTCAAAATGCATCAGGTTAAAGTCCGCACAAAGATTGATAATATTGCCAACCGCTGACTCCAGGTTATCACCGACTACACAGGCATCATCCACCACAAATACAGGGCGATCCTTCCATGGGTAGGATACATGATGGCCTTCCTTCCGAAGAGCTTCTGCCAGTGTTCCATGGATGTCTTTCATCAATCTCTTTGTTGAGGCCTTCGGGCAGCTGCCGGCGATTTCCTGATGTCCTAGATATGTATCGGCTCCATGATGTGCAAGAGCAGAGCGGCCGAATGCGTTCAAAGGCGCCTCTAACCCATCAACCAGAGCTCCAAGTCCTAGCTGATACATCGTTGGAACCTTCAAGCTGGGCACACTCTCCCTAATATGCTTATACGTATTGGCTCTGCAATCTGCAGGATTGAACTCCTGGCAATCCTCCATCGCCCCGATTCCAAAGCTGTCAATCACAAGCAGGATCAATCTTGCCATGGCTACCCCTTCCTTTCAAAATGAATGATTTCCGGGCTACCTGTCTGAATCCCTTTCACAAGCGCAATATGGGCGCGAGTCACAAACAACTGGGTCCGAAAGGCAAAAATAGCTGTATCGCCTATATCGACAGAAAAGCCATCCGGCTTGCCGATTCTTCCGTAATAATCGATGGCTTCTGGTGAGACTTCATAGGCAGGCACTGATTGCTCCAGAATTTCCGCGGCACTGTTTCCTACCAGGCAACCTGTTAGATTGGAGCGGCCGTAATAACCGCCGCCGATGACATGATATACATCTTCATCTTCATGAGAAACTTCTGTCACATAAATGATCGCAGGCTTCTCTGGCAGGTCACGATACGCATGCAATGGCGTCGTTCCTGTCAGCGCATGTCCTGGCTCGCCATGGGTGACCCCACTTTCGGCTAAAAATGGAATCGTTTCACAGCTTGTAGCACTCGGACCATTCATCTGGTCAACTGTAATACCCCATTGTGCAAGAATTTCTTTTGCTTTAAGCAGAGTGTAAAAATTTTCCGTAGGCTCCATACTTTCATGATTATCACCTAGCTGAAAGTTGGGGAATGTCGTCACCCCAGCAATCCTTATTCCCGGAAGACTAGCAAGCCTTTGGAGCTCACCAGCCAGTTCCGCAAGTCGAATGCCCCCCTCTTGCCCTGGATAAATAACATCCGCGTCACCAAACACCTTAAGGAGGATATCCTGGACTTTCCCCCGTTTTACTGCTTCGTTTGAGACTTGACGGGCCCTCTCCACAGAAAATACCGTTACTACCTCTGGATTCCAGGACAAAACCTCTGCCCACTGGTGTTTACCCGGCTGGACGAGATGGCAGATATTGCCAATTTTTATCCCCGCCTCATGCAGCCTTTTTCCTTCATCAAATTCGACTGCCACTGCCTTTTCAATGCCATTTTCTGCAATCTTCAAGCCGATTTCCGGCAGCCTGCCGAGCTGCTTGCTCATAAAGTAGAGCTGGATTCCATGAGTTCTGGCGGATTCAGCAAGCAGCCGGACGTTTTCCTGTAAAATGTCCATGTCAATCACATACGTATTCGGCGGAATTTTTCCGCTTTGATGCAATGTCACACCAGTTTGGATCAGCTTTGGATTCCTTCTTTTTGTCACATCTAAAAACATGAAGCTACCCCCTTTACTTGGGAATTCTTGCTGTCGGTCATTCCTGCTGAGCTGCCGGGATGACTCTGTTTAAAATATCGAGAATCGTCTCCGCACCGGCTTTCATTGGATTGATTCTTAATCCATATTCCTTGAGTTTTGGCTGTGCCTCAATAAAGCTTCCGGACACTCGGTAGATCATCGGAATGATTTCATATTTTGATTCAGCTCCAACCGGGTGTGTTGCCGCTCCATTCTTGTCGCTTAACGAAATCACCTTCTGCGCTATTGGCTCATCGAGTTCAACGATGACATTTTTGGATTGAGCATTCGTCATGTACGCCGTGTTGATTCCCGGTACTTCTCCTTCATTTAATCGCCTGCAAAGCTCTTCGACCTGTTCATTCTGGATTGCCAGGGAGACCGGCGCAAAGGTCATCATCCGGAGGAGCTCCATAGCTTCATACCCCTGTACCTGACCTCCGCCCGAGTAATTCCGCTCATGAATGACATCTAATCCCGTTTTCTTACCAACAATGATCGCGACTCCTTCTGGACCAAGTACTTTAAATCCTGAAAAAGTAGAATAGTCAGCACCATGTTCGACACCGATGCCTTGGGTTTTGAAAGCACAATAATTATCATCAACGACAATCGGCAAGTCTTCCCTTACACTTTTGACAGCAGTGATGACTTCTTTCAGCTTGTAAGTGTCGGTAGGCTGCTGGCGCGCATGCTGGATGTAAAATACTTTCGCATCCGTAAGTTTTACCGCTTCACGAACGGACTCAAGCTCATTAAAATCCACGCTCTCCGTCTCGATTCCAAGGATACGGATTGTTTCTTTTGTGGTGGTATAGACAGGAGCTTGATGAATCAGCATTTTATCTCCGGCTGAAAGGAGCGTGCTCAGCACGAGACGAATCGCACCGGTCCCTGCTCCTCTCACAAGGGCACATTCCTCAGTGCCGAAAAAATCTGCAATTGCCCGTTCAGCTCGATACGTTTGTTCAGGTCGCTTGTATTTCGGCGAAACTCCCAGGTCACCCATTGATAAAAACTGCTTGCCTTCGAAGTGGGCGCTCATCATATGGACAAGCTTAAATTGCAGTCTTGACGCTTCCTCAATTGTCAGGCTCGGTAAAACTGACTCTGCATATTTCAATTTTTTCGCATCATAGCTGGACATCTTAAGCTCTCTCCTTTTTGGTAAAAGCTCTTGCTGGATTAGAGATCAGGAATTTATTGATGATATCCTCGGACACCCCATGTGATCGAAGCTTCGGAATGAAATCTCTAAGAACAAGGTCATAGCCTGGACCGCCATGCTTTTTCCAATGAGATTTTCTCGTCAAGTCGGCTGATAGTAGAATTTGTTTTTCATAGCCTCTTTTAATGAATTCTAGTAAAAACTCAATCCGTTCGTCATCAGGACGGTAGTTGTTTTTTCCGATCGTGTCAAAATCAATAAACACACCCGTTTCGAGGACAGCAAGCACCTCATCGAAATCAGGGTTTAAATCCTGATGTCCGATGATGATCTGTTCAGTTGATAACCCTTGAGCGGTAAGGAGCTGAACCTGTTCATAACCAAGTGTTCCCAGGGTAGTATGCGTTGTCACGGGCAGCCCCGTTGCTACTCCAGCCAATGCTGCACCAATCATCAGTTCCCGCTCGATCGGTTTGATCTCATTTTTGCTTGTTCCTACCTCACCGATGACACCGGGAAAGATTCCCGTGTCTTCAATTCCTTCTGTTGCTTCCTTGATAAAATGCTCTGCAAATTGGTCAGCACACCAATTCTGAGCGTATTCAGGTATGAACGGATCCTTATAAAAACCGGTACAGGCAATGATATGGACACCTGATGTTTCACTTAGCCTTTTTAGGCGGAGTACATCCCGCCCCATGCCGTCATTGGTTACTTCCACCATTGCCCTGCCGCCCTCGAGATGGAAATCTCGGAGTTCCTCCATCATTCCAGGCTCATCATCGAGGATCGTATCCGGGTCTTTCTTTATTCTTGAGAGGTCAATGGAGAGATGCTCATGGACAGAGCATACTCCCAATGTTTCAGGCTTGATTTTTCCTAAGACCGTTTGAATCATCTAGCTGCACCCCATTCTTTTGGAAGTTTTTAAGAAAAGCGCAAGCGCCTTGGTTAGCCCCGACAAGCGCTGGAGGGCCGACCAGTGAAGTCGTTCTTTGACTTCATTGGGCGGACCGAAACTGAAATGAATAGCCGACTGTCCAGAAACGGAGAAACTGGAGACTCCGACAAAGAAGCGCTTTTTGCTTCTGCCGGCGGAGTTGAAGTTTCGGAGTTTCTAGGAGGCGAAACTAGACATGCGACTCGAGGGGCTAGGCGCTGGAGCTGGACAATTCTCAAAGTAAAAATTTATACTTTCTTAATTTGTAAAAAAGACAAGTAGCTACTCTATATTCAATCAGGCAAAAAAGTTTATTGCGGGATGACCATAAGCCCCAATGCCACAAGGATGTTCGCAATGATCCCGACCGCAATGGCCCCTACAGGACCAACTGCCATCCGGACAATCGGGCGGCCCGCCACTTCATTCAGCAAGTAGAAGCCTGCGATAAAGAAGAAGCCAAATCCTGGAGCGATGGTATTCGCTGCGTTCGCTCCGCCAATCAATAAGGCAACTTCTAGTATCTTTGTCATCGCACTGCGAATATTTTCACCAGAATTACGGACTCCTGGGTATTTATCAAGGAACCGGGCAATTGAGCTTAAAAGCATGACTTCACCAAAAATCACAATGACGCCGCCGATCAAGGCTACCCAGACATTGGGTGCGAAAAGTCCGACTACAAAAATCAAGGTGAAACCAACTGGGCTGTACACACCTGTTGCGATTGCCGTACTGGCTACAAGCGGAATGAAGCCGAGCGCACGTGCTGCAGCGGCAATCCCAGCATCTGCAGTCTTTCCTTCAGCTAAAAGATTGAGTGAGATTGGGTCTCCAGCCATAACAGCCAGGTTTGTCGCAGCAGCAATCAAACCGCCGATGATCATGAAATATACGACATTGCCCCTGATTTTTGCTACCTTATCACTGAAGACTGCCGCAAGATCGATGGATGAGCCTTCATTACGTTTTTCTTTCATCGCATAAACAAGTAAGAAAATCATTCCAGTTATAAGTGCCATACCTTCCTGGTTCAACGTGATCGCTGTTCCAGAAACCGTCAATAGTTTGCTAGTGTTCAGCCAAACGGCAAGTTGTCTTGCAAGGGCTGACACGATAAATGTGATAACGCCTTTTTTGATACTGAATTGCATGGCAACCGCCAGTGCAGGGAATGCCATGAACGTGACAACTACCGGTGCCCCAACCTGTCCCATTGCGTCCAGGAAGTTCAGCGGCAGGTAGTCGAATAGTTTTACAAACCCTTCAAGCCCCACAAGCAGTCCAGCACCATAGGCACCGCCAATAACAGCAGCAACTGGTGTGCCCCATTTGTTCTTCGGTGTCATAAGGTCAATAATATCTGTTCCCAGCAAAACACTGTGAACAAGGATGATGCTTGCTGAAAGCGTGAACGGTATACCAAAACCAATAACCAGTCCAAAACTCATCGCGAAAGCCGTAAAAGCCAGATCCCTTCGTGACAGCGAACCTTCCACATGCTCTGAAACAATCGGACGCAGCCCATCATTAAATACAGCGATATTTCTGTTGGCGAGCACAGCTGCGACAGCACCGATCAAGACGATAAAAATCATTTCCATCTTTATTTTCCCCCTGCCTGCTATTTATTTTTTATGGCTTCCAAAATCATCCGTACTGCAGCTTCCTTGTGATCTGCCGTGAAACCGAATGCAACTTTGCCCTCATTGACAGCGTTTGCAACTTTCTGCGATTCTGGCTTCTTCCCCGGCATCGAAACGGTCTCGCACTTCGGTCTTCCGATCAGAGCGAGAGCCATTGCCAGCGCTCCGCCGCCGCCGGTATGGCATGCACCAAGATAGTAATCGACTTGGCCAGTTTTAAGCGCCATGGCTGCTTCAAGATCGGACTTGATCACTGTTTCTATACTGCTATCAAACTCTTTAACTAAGCTTTCAATCTCTTTTTTATCCACTTGCCCGCCAATCACGATTTTCATGGTTATTTTCCTCCTTCATTTTGCTGAAATACATTTGTATAATGAATCAATAAGTAGTCCCATTCTTCCTGAGGCAGTTTGTAGCCATGTAGTTTTTCAATGAATTTTGTTTGCTGCATCGCATCTTGATAGTATTTTGATGTCTTGATTTCTGCGAGGATCTCAGGCATAGGAGCTCCGATTTCTTCACCCCTTTCAATTCTGGTAATGGCCGATGGCAAATGAGTGAAAAGCATCTCGGAAGCTTGGATATCTTCTATATGTAAAACTTGTTGAAGCTGGGTAAATGCTTGCCTGGCCAAATCAGAGGAGCGATATGATATGACATTGTTTTCTGCGAGAATTTTTAGTCTTTCTTTCAGTTCGTTGGTATTCATGAATAACCCCTCCAGTATACAGTATTTAGTATATTAATCTTACTAAGAAACCAGAACTTCCGTTTCTTAGTAATGTGGATATTTGATGCCCTCGACGACTTGTTTTTGAACACATCTTACTTCACTTGTATCCAGTACTCCGAGCTGCTCTGTAATCCTTCCTCTTGCTGACTCGACCACAAGAGCAGCAGTTGTTGCTTTTGCGGCAAGCTCCTTCGCTTCAGGCGAGTGAAAACCTGATGACTTAAAAGTCTGCAGTGTCCTCTCTTCATCTACATTCCAAACGGCTGCATCAATCATCCCTTTTGTTAACATCGAAAACAGTTGCATATAGCCTACTTCTACTAATTCGACCTGTTTCCCTTCACATTCCAACAGAGTGAGTTCAGCCTGATCAACGGATGAGTAATCAATCCCGACCCTCATCCTATCTTCTATTTTTGAATAGTGAGGATTCGAAAAAAAGATTTTATGGGCTGTTACATAGGATTCCGGACCAAACGTCTTATTGATTTCGAGACCTTCGAACTTTGTCACTGCCTCTTCTGCTGCCAGCAAAGACATAATCGCAAAATCATACCGTCTTGATTTAAGAGCCTCCACTCGCGGAAGTGCTCCCCTCATATAGGCAAGGTCGATTCTTTTATTAGTTCTCTCGAGTACTTCAATAATTCCCGTAGCAAGCCCCTCATACTTCCGGGAATACGGAAGCGGCATGACACCGATAATCGGTCCAATCCCGGCAATTTCATATAAAAGGTTCAAATCCCTTTTCAATAGGAATGTTCCTAAATGCCCCCGTGATTCAAGCCTGATCGCCCGGATTTCTTCAAGAAGCTTCAATGCCCCCTGTACCGTTCCCCTTCCAAGAGAAAGCTTCTCGGTAAAATCGCTGATCCTGGGAATCCTTTGTCCGGTTTCAATATCTATCAATTCCCTGGCGATATATCTGGCGGCCAAACCATTCTTGGAATACAAACTCTCATCAATTCGACTCATTCTCTCACAACCTCGATAACAATATACAATTTTCCGTATATTTAGAGTATAACGCTTACATTTTGATAAAACAAGCTGGATTCAAAAAGTATCTAATGTGTTTTACCAGAATTTTAACAACCCCGACCAGTTCAGAAACCTCAAAAAACAGGAAGGACATAAAGATCAAATTCCCACGGTCCAGGACCGTGACTTTATTCTCTCAGGCAATCATAAATCTTCCACCTTGTTACCAACAGACGAGAAGAAAAAGGCACATTTGAGAGAAGAAAACCTCTCAATGTGCCTTTTCAACCGTATCTTCTGTATTCCAGAAATCCAGAATATATCGATTAGTCTATTAATAAGCAATAAGGTATTAATAGAAATAACATCAACTTCCAGAAATTCAAGGGTGCCTAAAAAATCTGATTATTAAAACTATTAATTTAAAGACAAAGAAACCCTCACCCCAACAATTCCGAATCCCACAATAGCCGTCGTCCCTGTGTCTCTGGTAAGTCCTGATCACCTGGAGGGTAATTTTCAGCAATCATCTCCATTTCCGTTTGCGTCGCACTAGCGTCTGCTTCCCAATCTACCAGGTATTCATCGTAATCCTCGAATACGTCGGACATATCTTCATCGTCAACGAAAAAGTCGGTGAGGTTTTCTTCCTCCCAGATATTCAATATCCAGCAGTTCATCCACCCATTTAAGATTTAAGTCCGTCAACGACTTCACCCAATTCTCCCTCTCCTTTTCCCTCTGCTCTATTTCTTCTAATTCCTCATTTGTTAATCCGAATGAAGCGCCTCCCTCTGTGTAGTCCGCGATAAAGCCATACCCTTCAATATATTCCTCCATCTCCAACTCTTGTGTGTCTTTTGCAATCTCCTTGCCCTAGAAAGCTGCTTCTGTCTAACTTTATTATCATATGCCTCGTTCAGTTTCTTTTTTTGCTTTTCAGAAAAACGGAGCCCTAGTACTTCCAATTCATTCATCGCACATATCGAATCAACCCCAAACCATTTGCTGTACGATTTAACGACATGCTTCCCATCGTAATTCTTCAGCCACGATTTAGCACTTTGAAGCCTGGCCTCCCGTTTCATCCGCTTTCACTTTGGTCCTAATTCACCTTTCTTTTTAGCCATATTTATCCCTTCCGATTAAAGTAGCATATCATGAATCTTTTTCTTTCAATTCTTTTAAAAAGAAGCAGAGAGAGCTCTGATATGCTCCCCTTTAGGTAGACAGATTAAAAAATAAAAATCTGTCTACCTAAAGGGGAGTATTTATTATGTCAAAAAGGACATATTCATTCCAAGATAAAATCAAGATTGTAGAGGCGTTAAAAAAGGGTAGCCATTCTATTTCAGAGCTGAAGTTTATATACAAAGTAAATGATCATGCAATTTATGATTGGGTCTACAGGTATGAAAAATACGGAGCAGAAGGATTAAAGAAGTCTTCTACCTGGAAGAGGTATTCTAAGGAACTTAAGCTGGCGGCTGTACAGGACTATCTTAGTGGGGACTACTCTCAAAATGATGTTATCAGAAAGTATGAAATCTCATGTAGACGCGTCCTCCAGAAATGGATTAACAAGTATAATAGTCATAGAGAATTAAAGGACACTTCCAAAGGAAGGACAAACACTATGACTAGAAGAAACACTACCATAAATGAACGAAAAGAGATTGTGCTCTATTGCCTTGAGAACGGCAAGGATTATCAGAAGGCAGCTGAGACCTTTAAGGTCTCTTACCAACAAGCATATCAATGGGTTAAAAAGTATGAGGATGGCGGCGAAGAAGCCCTTCGGGATAAGCGAGGGAGGAAAAAGGAAGAAGTTGAACTCTCCCCAGAACAGAAGATGAAATTGGAGATGAAGAGGCTTGCGAGCGAAAATGAGCGATTACGCGCAGAGAACTTATTCCTAAAAAAGTTAGAGGAGATCGAAAGGAGGCGAAGATAAGCCAGATACGCCTTGAGGAGAAATATATCGCTATCAAGGAACTACACGAAGAAGAAGGATTCTCTTTCGTTATGCTTTGTGAAATTGCGGGGTTGGTAGGTCTGCATATTATAAATGGCTGAAGCGAACACCTTCCAAGCGTGAATGTCAAAATGTGATGCTTGTAGAAGAAATGAAGGCTCTCCATGAGGAGGTTAAAGGAATCTACGGCTACCGCAGGATTACGATGACTTTGAATAGAAGGTTGAACAAGAGCTTCAATGAAAAGCGAATCTATAGGCTGATGAAGATTGTCGGCATTCAAAGCGTTATTCGGAAAAAGAAAAATCGCTATAAAAAGTCAACCCCTCAACACGTCGCAGAAAACGTGTTAGACCGTAATTTCCAAGCCGAAAGTCCAAATGAGAAATGGGTAACTGATGTGACTGAGTTCAAGTATGGAGAAGCAAAAAAGGCTTATTTGAGTGCAATTAAAGACTTACATGATGGAGCCATCGTTAGTTACGTATTTGGACATTCCAACAACAATAAACTGGTATTTGATACGCTGGATCAGTCCACGGCCCTACTGAATGGTGACCGCCCACTTATACATAGCGACAGGGGCTTTCAGTATACCCATTTTGGATTTAAACAAAGAATAGATCAAGCACAGATGACTCAAAGTATGTCCCGAGTCGGAAGATGTATTGACAATGGTCCAATGGAATCCTTTTGGGGATCACTGAAAAGCGAGAAATATTACATGGAGAAATATAAGACCTTTGAAGAGCTTTCTGCGGCGATTGATGAGTACATATACTTTTATAATCATGAACGTTACCAAAAAAGATTAAACGGCCTTAGCCCCCTAGAATTCAGGGCTAAAGCCGCTTAGGCTGTTTTTATTATTTCCACTGTCTACTTGACGGGGAGCAGTTCACTCCCCGTGCTTCACTATCAAATATATTTAGACTACCGAATGGAGCAAGAAAACCTTCCTCATGTCTTTCTTCCCCCCTATTCCACTTCATCTGTCTGATCAAAGAAATTCATTTTAAACTGAAATCCTTCAAACCTCATTATCATCTCACCTAATTGTTCCCATGTATAAGGTCGACCATCTACTACGACCATGGGTACAGAAGGATTCGAATCATCGTAATCAATACGTCCTCCGACTTCATCATCAATGATTGAGAGGTATTTTTGACCATTTCGGAATTCTCCAGCCTTTGTATATCGTTTAGAAACATTAAGCTTAACCTTATTTACCAGTTTATGAAATAATTCCGTTTGGTTACAATCTAACTCACCATGGACAGAATACTGGTAACCATATTCTAAGTCCTCAACTGCCTCCAAGAAGATGCCATTCGGATAAAGTCGCTGTTGGACCGTAAAATCCCTCCTAGTTCCAGAGAAATCGTTAACGACGATCTCTTCCGGCATCGTCTCTAGCATTACCCCTATTTCTTCAGAAACCATATCGTTAAAACAACGATTACAAAGTCGCTCTTGCCCCTCATCAGTTACGATAATTTTCGCCTCTCTATCAAAACAACGATTGCACTTATACATTCCTATCCCTCACCCTTATATTATTTTGCTTTCGGTTACTTTATTATGACATAATGATCTTACTTTATAGATACCGTTCAACAACCGAACAGCCACAGAATATTCATGTTCATTACTTCCCACAAATACACGTAATCCTAAATAGCCTGATCGTCAGCAAACTATAACATCCAAAGCCAACAGGAATCGCCCATCTCCTTGAAAATTTCATAACACAAAAGAAGCAAAAGGTACGTGATATGCTCCCCTTGCTTCCATAGAAAATGGTGTCCCTTTTCGGGACACCATTTTTCTGTTTTACCGTTGGTGAAGGAGGATTTCATCTAGGTACTTTAGGATATCGGGACGGAGCTCCTCATCCTGGAGCGCAAACTCGATGGTCGTTTTCACAAAACCGAACTTTTCTCCGACATCGTATCGCTTCCCCTCGAAATCATAGGCAAATACTCTCTGGATCTGGTTCAATTTCTGGATGGCGTCGGTCAGCTGGACTTCCCCTCCCGCACCGGCTTCAATGTGGTCCAGGAACATAAAGATTTCAGGGGTCAGGATGTATCTGCCCATGATTGCCAGATTGGAAGGTGCCTTGCCAGGCTCCGGCTTTTCAACAAAATTTTCGACCTGGTATCTGCGCCCTTCCTGAATCGATGGGTCAATGATGCCGTAACGATGCGTCTCTTCCGGAGAGACCGTTTGGACGCCGATCACAGAGGAACGAGTTGTTTCATATTGGTTCAGCAGCTGCTTCAGGCATGGTGTTTCGCTTTGGACGATATCATCGCCAAGCAGAACAGCAAATGGTTCATCACCGATAAAGTTGCGCGCACACCAGACAGCATGGCCAAGTCCTTTCGGCTCCTTTTGCCGGATATAGTGAATGTCTGCGAGATTGCTAGAATACCTGACTTTATCCAGCAATTCGAGCTTCCCTTTACTCTCAAGGTTACGCTCGAGCTCCGGGGCGAAATCGAAATGATCCTCGATGGCACGCTTGCCTTTACCGGTCACAATGATAATTTCTTCGATTCCTGACGCTACCGCTTCTTCAACAATATACTGGATCGTCGGCTTATCAACGATTGGCAGCATTTCCTTCGGCATCGCCTTTGTCGCCGGCAGGAAGCGTGTACCAAGACCCGCTGCCGGAATGATCGCTTTGCGTACTTTTTTCAAATGATCTCCCCCTTGGCCCATTCTAA